>CAYUKT010000098.1:0-8121 GCA_964445285.1 uncultured Bacteroides sp.
ACAGTTTTTGGTGACTGAATACAAGGAAATCTTGGAAGTATCGGATAAAAGCAGATCACAACAAAGAATCTTTAATCCAGCCAATCACAATAGTTACGGGATTATTTCCGACAACCGGAAAGAATCTTATAAGAAAGAGAAGTTTTTATAAAAAACATCTCTGAAGACAGAAGAAAGTCTGTCAATATGCTACTTATTATAAAACATGTTACTGGTAGTATGCAAGTGAAAAATTTAGATTCTATTTTCCATCAAAAGGTGCAAATGATAAATAGATGGTTATATTGATTGGTTCGGGAATCCTTGGCTGGCTGTATATCGTTTTGCTTCCGGCTGGTAATAGTGATAAGATAACGGCATTGTGGCGGAGTGGGGACACTTACGGCAGATAAAAACTCTGCGATGCAGGATTTCATCCTGCATTCACAGAGTTTTTAATTATTCCAATAAGTAATTAAATTCTGAAGGAATTTACGCTTCTATTAGAGGTCATAATACATCATAAACTCCGCCGGTGTAGGAATTTCCCCGGCTTTCTTAGCCTCAGCGCGCTTACGGGAGATCCACACATCGATCAGTCTCTCAGGGAATACCCCGTCCTTGGTCAGATAGTCGTGATCCTTCTCCAGGGCATCCAGGGCTTCTTCCAGGGATGTCGGCAGACCCTTAATCTTCTTCTGTTCCTCGGCAGAGAGTGTATAGAGATTGAAATCATAAGGCCCCCAGCCGTTGGCGGCGGGATCGATCTTTTTCTCGATGCCATCTAATCCGGCCATCAGGATAGCAGCATAAGCGTAGTATGGATTGGCGGTCGCATCAGGATTTCTGAGTTCAAACCGTTTGGTCTCCGGAGATTTTGCATAAGCAGGGATCCGGATGACGGCGCTGCGGTTAGAAGTAGCATAGCCGATGGTCACAGGGGCTTCGTACCCAGGCACCAGACGTTTGAAGGAGTTGGTGGAAGGGTTGGTGAACGCACACAGGGATGCGATGTGGGACAGCAGTCCGCCGATAAAATAGTGGGCAGTCTGGCTTAAGCCGGAATAGCCGTTCTCATCATAGAAGACAGGTTTGCCGTCTTTGGTGAGCAGCATATGTACATGAAGGCCGCTGCCGGCTTCCTTATAGATGGGTTTGGGCAGGAAAGTAGCTGTCTTGCCCTCCCGTGCGGCCATATTTTTGATGATATATTTAATGATCATGGTGTTGTCGGCCATGGTAGGCATGTCTGCCAATTCCACTTCGATTTCCATCTGGCCGGGGCCGCCTACTTCATGGTGATGGTATTTGACTTTGATGCCCCAGTCTTCCATTTCCATGCAAATACGGCTTCTTAAGTCGTATCCCACATCCTGGGGAGCGGCGATGTGATAGCCGCCGTGGGTTACTTCATAGCCGTTGTTGCCCGGTGTGTCCAGACGGCAGTTCCATTCGGCCTGTCTGGTGTCAATCTGGTAAGCGCACTGTCTGGGGGATACCTCATAGCGTGCTGAGTCGAACAGATAGAACTCAAATTCCGGGCCGATGATCATATTGTCTGCAATGCCGGTCTTTTTCATATAATCCATGGCGCGCAGGGTAACGTTTTTGGGATACTGGTCAAAGGGGGTGTTTTCGCCCTTGCCGATGACACATACATTGCCGCACATGGTCAGTGTAGGCACTTCTGCAAAAGGATCCACATAGGCGGTTTCGGGATCGGGTAAGAATACCATATCACTCTTTTCGATGGGAGCGTACCCGTAATTAGAGCCGTCAAAACCGATTCCATAGACGAAGACATTGTCATCGAACCGCTCCACCGGTATCGTGATATGGCGCCAGCGCCCGTCAATGTCGGTCATTTTGAAATCGATCATGCGGATTTCTTTTTCTTCACATAATTTTCTGATTGCCGTACTTTTGTCCATAAGCATTTCCTTCTCCCTTTTTGAATTTTGTATATCTGCCATCAGTATACCATATGGAAGGGGAGATCCGCACTATTTTTGTGATTTATACGATTAAAAGTTTTTATGAGTCTTCCATAAGCCGCAGCCCGGCGGTGTCTGTCACGGGCAGGGAAAATACGATGGATTTGGCCTTGGACTGCATGCCGGCCTGTTCCATGACTGCTTTCATAATATCATTTTTCTGTGCCTTTTTGGCTACAATGAAAATGATCTCTTTCTCGGAGGCCAGGGAAACGCCCATAAATCTCTCAGCCTGTTCCATACCCGTCCCCTTGGCATGGATGACTGTGCCGCCGTAGGCGCCTGCACTTCTGGCGGCATCCATGGCAAGTTCCGTATAACCCTGATTGGCGATTACCACAATAAGTTCATAGACTGTATCTTTCAAAACAGATTCCTCCTCTTTTTGGAAGTCTTCCTTTCCACTTAAAAACTGCAATGCCTTTTTGCCGCCAATGCTGCTTAGCGGGACGACAAAGGCGATTCCCTCGCCTGGCGCATCAATCTGAAGCTTTTGCCGAAGGTTCTTCTTGGCGTTTTCCCAGGCGCTTTCTTCCAGCACATGGAACATAACCGCCTTTTCGGTGGATTCCAGCCCCAGATAATCCAGGATATCCCCGGAAGCGGTTCCGGCGCCCAGCGTGACGAACATAACCTGCAGCTGTTCCTCCTGATAAAGGCGTAAATATTTTTTAAACTGTTTTCTGCTGACGATAGTCGTCATCATGCACAATTTTCCCATAGGTTTCCTCCATGTCAAATCAGCTTACAAGCTGATTTTTCAACCCGTGTTACCACTTCAATAGTATTATAATTCAATGATATCCATATCTCCATAACGGTCGATCGATGAGTAGCCGCCGGCCTCCCTGGAAAGACGGCTTTCTTTGATGCGATAGATCATTCCCAGAGACTGGATCGTGATCAGGGGCGTCATGGCTACCATGGCAACTACACCGAAAGCGTCCGTAATGATATTGCCGCCCACTGCATTGCAGGCGCCCATGGCAAAGGGCAGAAGAAATGTTGCGGTCATGGGACCGGAGGCTACCCCGCCGGAGTCGAAAGCGATAGCGGTAAAGATCTTCGGCACAAAAAAAGTTAAGAGCAGAGCAATGGCATAACCCGGCACGATGAACCAGGTGATAGGGATGCCCGTGAGCACCCGTGTCATTGCCAGACCGATGGAGGTTGCGACACCTACCGATAAGCTGATCTCCATGGCTTTAGCGGAAATGGCACCGGAAGTGATTTCCTCCACTTGTTTGGTGAGGACGAATACCGCAGGCTCCGCCTGGACAATGAAGTAACCGATGATCATACCGATGGGCACGATGATCCAGGCGTAAGGAAGTCTGGCAATCACCTGTCCCAGATAGTTACCGGCAGGCATAAAGCCCACATTTACACCGGTTAGGAATAAAACCAGGCCTACGTAGGTATAGGCCAGACCGATCAGGATTTTGATCAGTGTCTTTTTCTTAATATCTCTTGAGAGCAGTTGAAATACTCCGAAAAACGCCACAATGGGGAGGAGGGAAACAGCCATCTCCCGCATATAGACCGGGATTTCCCCGGTAAACAGCCGTCCCAGTTCTACGGAGTCGGAAATTTGGGGTATCGCTTCGGACAGATATTCTGTGGATTCCGGGTGGTAGATCATGGCCAGGATCAGCACGGCCACAATGGGGCCGACAGAGCATAAGGACACCAGGCCAAAGCTGTCTTCAGCGGCGTGACTATCATTACGGATGGCGGATATACCGATACCGAAGGCCATGATAAAAGGAACCGTCATGGGCCCGGTGGTGACGCCGCCGGAGTCAAACGCTACTGCCAGAAAATCTTTCGGCACAAAATATGCCAGGACAAAGGCAAGCACATAAAAGATAAGCAGCATGGGCGCTAAAGGAATCCGCAGCAGCATACGAAGCAGGGCAAACACCAGAAAGAGACCAACCCCTGCGGCCACCGCCAAGATCAGCACCAGGTTAGGTATCGAAGCGACCTGCTGTGCCAGTACCTGTAGGTCCGGTTCGGAGATGGTGATGACAAATCCCAGCACAAAGCTGATCAGAATCATGGCAGGCAGACTCTTTGTTTTGGTCATGATGGTACCTACCCGTTCACCCATACGCGTCATTGCCATCTCCGCACCGATGGAGAAAAATAACATGCCTACGATCAGCATAACGGCTCCCAGCAGGAATTCCATCAGGATTTCCGGGGAAATGGGCGCGATGGTAAAACTTAAGAGCAGTACGATCAGGATGATCGGCAGTACCGCGCGCAGGGTTTCCTGGGATTTTTCCATGAGTTTGGAACGGTTTTGGAATTTAAATAAGAACAATGTTACTCAACGCCTTTCTATGTAAATTTTATGAGTTGTCTTGAATATTCTCCTGAATTCTGCCCTTGTGGAAAAGTACCTCAATACGGTTGTTATGATTCCCATGCCAAAGACCTTAGCAGTTCCGATTTTCAATAGTTCCTGAAATACCAGAACGCTTTTTGCTTCCCCAAAATCTTTTCATAAAATATTAATATATTAAAATAAGTCCGTATTCAATAGTTACATACTTGAAAAAGTAGAGTATACTTATTCTTATTGTATCATAAAAAATCCAGTACGGGTTATATGGGTGTATTCTTAATCTTTTTTTAAGAAAAAGAAAGGCCGTAATAAAGGTATTGTAAACAAGGGCCTTAGATACAAGGGAGGAACATTATGAGAACAAGACAAGAGGCGCTGAATTATGGAATGACTTTTCCGGATGTTTATCAGGACACCCCGTTTCATGATCCCAACTGGGTGCTGGTGCGGTATCGGAAGAATAAGAAGGCCTTTTTATGGACATATGAGTATGAGGGCAGTATGTGTATCAATATTAAGGTGGATCCGCAGTGGAGGGATTTCTGGCGGCAGACTTACGAGGCAGTGATTCCCGGTTATCATCAGAATAAGGAACACTGGAATACGGTGATCCTGGATGGGACGATACCGGATGAGGATATCAGACGTATGATTGCGGAGAGCTATGATCTGATTGTCGGCGGGCAAAAGAAAAGCAGAAAAAGGAGATTACAGAACAATATTATGTAAACTAATAAGCAAAGTATACCAGAAAAAATACGATGTATAGATGATTTCTTAATTTATAGAAGGAAAGCTGTTAGAATTTTAAATATATATATGATAAAATAAATACATCAATATAAAAAAGGTAAATTCCTTCGGAATTAACTTTGCGAGGACCGCTTCGCGGCCTCGGATAAGCGGAGCACTTTCCTATAGCATAAAAGAGAAACGCAGTTTGAAGCATAAACAGGAATATTCGACAGGAGGGGTACACAGGGTGAGAAAGACAGAGAACGGACAGGACGGGCGCACACAGGCACAAGAGAGAGAAATAACGGAAGCAGGAACCACAAAAATACGTCTGCATAAAAGTATTCTGACCAGACTTTGGTTTGGGGCGGCAGCGATCGGTGTCGTGATTTCCATTGCTGTGGGTGTGGTTGCCTATATGACGGTCAAGGATAACCTTATGAGTCAGATTCAGGAGAATACGGTTGTCAATGCGCAAATTGCTGCGGCCAAGATTGACAGTGAGGCGTTCCAGAAAATTAATGAAGAGAGCGGAAAAGACGAGGCTTTTTATGCGGTACACGGGAATCTTTCCGACTTTTTGACAGATGAGACAGTCTCTTATATTTATACCCTGCGGCTGGTGGATGGCCATATGGAATTTGTGGTGGATGCGGATCCAGAGGAACCGGGTGGAATCGGGGAGGAGTACGATGTGGAGCCTGAAGTGATAGAGGCTTATCAAAACGGCACTGCCATGGTGTTGGACGAACCCTATACGGATGCCTGGGGGATGCTCTACAGCGGGTATGCGCCGATTAAGGATGAAGCCGGCAGGACGGTGGGTATTGTGGCGGTGGACTGTTCGGTGGATACCGTGGAGGCGAAACTTGCGGAATTGGTCACAAAGATTCTGGTCACAGCTGCTTTTTGTCTGGTCATTGCCATGGCAGGCGGTTTTGCACTGGCCTTTTATATCACAAGAAACCTGAATCATATCAATGACAAGGTGGTAGAACTGGTGGATAATGGCGGTGATCTCAGGCAGAAGCTGGAGGTTCATTCGGGGGATGAGATTCAGGCAATTGCCGATCATATCAATAAGCTTTTGGAAAAAATGCGTACCACAATTGCGGATACGGCGGGGGTTATCCTGCATGTCAGCGAGGGATCGGCAGAGATCAGCCGGCAGGTGACACAGATGAATGGCAGGACAAATACGCTGGCGGAAAATATTGTGGATATGAGTGCGGCCATGGAGCAGACGAACGCTTCTGTGACGCAGACTGTGGAGGAGATTGATCATATCCGCAGGGAAATTATGGATATGTATGAAAAGACGAACGCCGGCAGGAACTTTGCACAGGAGATAAACGACCGGGCCAGGGTGCTGCAGGATAAGGCGATAAAGACCAGGGAAGATACCAGGAAAAAGGCCGGCACGATCAGCCGGCAGGTGACGCAGAAGGCAGAGAGTGCCTTGCAGATAGAGAGGATTCAGGAGTCGGCCCAAGGCATCATTGCGATTGCGGAACAGACCAATCTGTTGTCCTTAAATGCCAGCATAGAGGCTGCCCGCGCCGGGGAAAACGGTAAAGGTTTTGCGGTAGTGGCGGATGAGATCGGGAAATTGGCGGCCACCAGTAAACATACGGCTGAGCAGATCAACAAGGTGCTCGGTGATGTGATCAGGGCGGTGCAGGAGCTGACACAGTCGGCCAGAGAGCTGGTGGATTATCTGGAACAGGATATCATGGAGGAGTACGATGGATTTGTCAGTACCGGGGAGCATTACAGTGATGATGCCAGAAAAGTGCAGGAACTGGTAGGCGGTTTCCAGAATAATGCCAGCACCTTACAGGGTGTTATCGATGATTTTAAGGAGATTACCGGACAGATTCAGCAGGCAATTGAGCAGACCACGGGCAATATCGGGGACATCACGGCGATCATGCAGGATTTTCAAGGCCAGATGGAGCAGATTGATGTTATGTCAACTGAAAATACCAAAAAGATTGTGGATCTGAATCAGAATTTGAAAGAAAACTATGTGTTTTAGTCTGGCAGATATTAAAAAGCGGCATACTATATTATAAGCTGCAATTTGGTATGGAGGGAAACAGGATGCAGGTACTGTCAGGCTTGATGATCCCCTTTGCGGGAACAACGCTCGGCGCGGCAATGGTCTTTTTCATGAGACGGGAGATGAATAGAAAGATAGAAATGTTCCTGATGGGATTTGCAGCAGGTGTTATGATCGCGGCTTCTGTCTGGTCTCTCCTGATTCCGGCCATAGACATGGCGGGGGAACAGAACCGGATTGCCTGGGTGCCGGCCACTGTTGGATTTATGGCTGGTATCGTTTTCTTGCTGGTGCTGGATACACTGATTCCCCACTGGCATCTGGAGAGTGACCAGCCGGAGGGTGTGGAGAGTGAGTTAAAAAAAACAACCATGCTTGTCCTGGCGGTGACGCTTCACAATATTCCGGAGGGGATGTCTGTGGGTGTGACTTTTGCAGGGGCATTGATTGGGGATACTGGTATTACTATGGCAGGCGCGTTTGCCCTGGCAGTGGGCATTGCAATCCAGAATTTCCCGGAAGGGGCGATTATTTCCATGCCGCTTCGCAGTGAGGGTATTTCCAGAAGTAAGGCATTTATCTATGGCGCTTTGTCGGGTGTAGTTGAGCCGGTGGGTGCTTTCATAACGATACTGCTGGCAGAACAGATCGTGTCGGCGCTGCCTTATCTGCTTGCCTTTGCGGCCGGGGCCATGATCTATGTGGTGGTGGAGGAACTGATCCCGGAGTCGCAGGCAGGGGAGCATAATAATATCGGGACCATCGGTGCGGCCGTGGGATTTGTGATCATGATGATCCTGGATGTGGCGCTGGGATGATCTGCTGATTTCATCAGTTGAGAAAAAATATAGAATATGTTACCATAGACGCAGGTTCAAGTTTAATTTACCTGCGCCTGTTGTTTTATTATATAGGAGATTCATCCGCTTATATCGGGTTTGCAAAGCAAATTTATTTTAGGGAAATTCATCCGCTTATACCGAGTTTGCGAAGCAAAT
>CAYUKT010000099.1:0-2083 GCA_964445285.1 uncultured Bacteroides sp.
AGACTTTATATTTCTCCTGTCTAACGCATAAACGATATAAATCCCCCTTTTCCTTTCTCACATACCCATGCTCTCCCAGCCAAACAACTTTTAAAATACCACCCTCAAAAGTTCTATTATCAGTCCCGCCATAACACCGATCGCATATAAGAGCAGCAAAATCCTCAGATTTTCCCTGCGGTCATCATTCACCCTCAATAAGACCAGATATCCCACACCCGTACCGGACAGCAGGCCTGCAATCAGTGCGCCTGCCCCAAGAACCCCATCCAGATAAAGTTTCGTGACGATAACGGAAGCTGCACAGTTGGGGATCATGCCCACCAGAGCCGCAATCAGAACGCTGAACACCGGCTGATCCAAAATCAAAGCCCCCAGCGCCTCTTCCCCGATCAGCGCAATGATCAGGTTGAGTGCAAAAGAAATCAACAATATATATAGGAAAATCTCCACCGTATGATGCAGGGCAGAATTCCAGATTCCGCGTTCACAGTGGCAGTGATGACGCTCGCAGAGATGTTCTATCTGCATATCTTTCTCTTCCCTGCGGTAAACAAGATCGATCCCAAACCCGGCAATCACCGCAAACAACACCTTCACTCCAAGCACTTTCGCCATCATGGATATGCCTACATTTTCAGATATCATGATGGGAAGCATTTCATCCGAGGTGGACAAAAAAACCGCCATCAACGTGCCCAGACTGATGATCCTGCCGGCATACAGGTTCGATGCCGCTGCCGAAAATCCGCATTGCGGAAACACACCGAGAAGCCCTCCAATGGCCGGCCCCGCCTTGCCGGACTTTCTGATCATGTCCTGCATCTTCTCTCCCGCCCGGTGTTCCAGATATTCCATCACAAGATATGTGAGAAATAAAAACGGCAGGAGTTTGACACTGTCTAAAAAGCTATCTGCTATCACATCTAAAATCATAAAATTCCCTTGCTTCTTTCCCTTAGAATATATATTTCTGTTTGTCCGCATTGTTCTGCCCAGACAAGACACTACATAGAATACAATGTCTGTTTTAAAATTGCAAGCAGGACTATTTTGCTGCGAACTATATGATTCTATAGATTATTATAATTCATTATTAAATTTTGCACTTATTTTTTTGCGAAAAAATATTGATTCTTTAGGAAATATGTACTAATATAAAATGTGTATATTTCTGTCATTATATGACATATGAGGGGGTTTCTAAATGGAAGGCTTAAAAAACATTATGGAAGACGCAGTAGAATATCAGCTCAACAAACTATTACCTACTATGCCTAATGTATGTTCCTGTGAAAATTGCAGACTGGATATGGCGTCCTATGCGCTGAACAGACTTTCACCTCAATATGTCCGTACAGATACCGGTGCTCTTTTCCAGAAACTGCATAACTACCAGCCACAGGCTGAAGTCGAGATCCTGACAGTAGTAATCTCTGCGATTGAAAAAATCGGGAGTCATCCTCAGCATGGCTGAAATGTATTTTTCATATTTTTAAAGAACAAAAAGATTTTCCCGTTGGACACTCTACATATCCAAACAGGAAAATCTTTTCTATTTCTATACGCCGTTCTCCCCTAATCCCACACATTCTCCACCGTAACTTCTCTGCCATACTCTTCCGTATACCGTGTGGTCATGACTTCCCTTGTCTTTTCTTTTTGGCTCTCGTAATCTTCCTCTTTGACAAACGAGTAGCTTCTTACGGTTCCGTCCCAGCTGCACTCTAACAGATGCGCTTCTCCGTCCTCTCTTACAAACAGAACGTCCACCAATGTTCTGACACTTCCCTCGCTGGTTGTCTGATAGCAGCTCCTCACCCTGACATAAGATTCCTGTATATCCATATCGTCTGTCAGGAAACGCTCTGCCCGTTCTCTGACCTGGGCAATTTTATCCGGCGCCTCCTCGATGGTCGGTCTGGCACTCTCTATCTGTTCCCGTTCCTGCTCACCCGTATGACTCGCCCCAAGGAGCCGTCCATCCGCTATCCCGATCCAGAAATAATAGAACCGGTGGTTAATAATGTCGCTCCAATTGACACAATAGGCCGGCTGTCCCACAATCGTATCCGCTGCATCC
>CAYUKT010000099.1:2183-5252 GCA_964445285.1 uncultured Bacteroides sp.
TCCTGCACCAGTGAATTGACCAGCGCCCGCACCGGTATGCTTAAGAAGCCCACAGCAAGAATACAGACCGCAAATGCCGCTGCTGCCCGTAGAAAACTACGTCCCTGTATGCGATGTGTATTCCTCCCCTTTTTCAATTCCCGGATCATCTGTTGTTTCCTGTCATCCTCCAGTTCTATCTGTTCCACTGCCTGTTTCAATGTTGCAATCTTCATATTTGCCTCCATTCCGAAACGTTCTACGCTAAGAACGCTAATTGCTCCTCAGAAAATTTATACAACTTTATGGCCGTCTCTTCTTGGACGTTCCGTCCCATCCCCCAGCGTAAGCCGTAACATCTCCCTCCCCCTCTGCAGCCTTTTCTTGACTGCATTGACAGAGATGCCCAGCATTTCCGACACTTCTGTCGTTTTATATCCCTCAATGTAATGAAGATACACCGCAGATTTGACCGAGAGCGGAAGCTGTATCAGTTCTGCCAGTACTTCACTGTACTCCGGATCCTCATAGCTGGCAGTGATCTCTTCAATATCTATTTTGGGATGCCGCAGATGAAAACGCCTCATGTCAAGACACCGGTTCTGCGCAACTTTGATCAACCAGGCTTTCACATGCTCCTCATCTGCAAAAGTCTGCGTTCGCTCCAGATACCTGCAGAAGGTATCCTGTACCGCATCCTGTGCATCCGCCTCATTTCCCAGCATCACCACACAAATCCGGTATAGCATATCGCTATATTTCATTACCACTTTTTCTATTGTCATAAGTAATCTACCTTTCCTAACCTGCAGGCTTATTTTAGGACGTCTCTACTTATAACACGTTCCAGAATGTGAAAAGGGGCCAAAAAAAGACAGAAAATTTTCATCTTCTGCCTTTCCCCATCTTACACTTTACTTTCCTGCTCTCTGACCGCTTCCACAATATATGCACTGACCTGATCCTTGGGTATGGAGAGCGCCAGGGACATCTCGCTGTAGAGGAGTTCCTCCGCCTTGCGCAAATACTGCTCATCGGAAGAGAGCACCTTCTTGCCCTCATTGATACGCATATTCTTTCGCTGATACAGGGTCTTGATGATCTGCATCAGGCTCCTGGAATCATAAGTGCGGAGTGCATCTTTATAGGTCTGCTCCCTGCGCTTTTCCTCCTGGACCCACATCACATCGATCTCCCTGATATGGGCAATGAGCTTTTCCGCTTCCTCCTTATTCATGATCCTGCGCATTATGATCTTCTCATTATCCACCGGTGTGTAAATGGTGCTTGTCTTTTCAAAAACCGGTTCGAGAAGATAATATTTTCTCTTCTTATCCAGACGATCGATTGGATTGTCCGTAATGTCAATAACGCGGCAGACACCATGCCCGCCGCATATGATCAATTCACCTTTCTCAAACATATTTTCCCTCCAAACTCTGCGCCCCAAACTACCGATAGTTACCCTTACTATATATTATTTTAACACTTAAAGTACCCGGTCGTAAGTATTTTTGGGAAATGAAGCGATTTTCAGCACTTTTATTAGATAAAACGATCTCTCTTTTGTGAAAATCTGCTAACAATATTCTGTCGAATAAAAGCGATCGAAGACTCCTTCCCTATTTCATTATAAAATTATCACAGATAAATCTGGTTTCCTTCATCGGATAAATCCGAATCATAATACCTTTGAGCACACCCTCCCCATCAAAACGGGAAAGTACAATGACCATCTCATTGCCCTCAAAAGGAAGATAGTCAATGGAATCGACATCTTCTTTGGTGGTGACCAGCGTGGCCTTCGGCGGGTTAATATCCACCGTCTTGTGGATCATCCCTGTCAGGGCAATAGCGGAAGAACCCATCATCTGATTCATCACTTCCGATACACAGGATAAATGCATCTCATTGAGCTCACCGGGTGCCGCAACGCCTGCGCCGCCCATCATCAGATCCATGATAATCTTAATATCGTTCTCTTTCAACATCAGCAGGTTATTACAGTGGAAATCATCTTTAAAATCAATTTGTACCGTCACGCTGCCCATGCCAAAAGCAGTCAGGATATTCTTGATATCTGCCCTGTTTACTACCTTCACGGAAGGCGGGCTGACAATAATCTTCTTCCTGACCAACATATTTAAGGCAGTAGCCGAGTGAGACATGCATATTTGCGATACTTCGGCCATCTTATCCTGATCCTGAGGTGTTAACTGTTCCATACTGTCTCTATATCCTTCTCTAATTGTTGCCCTATATCCTATGCCTAGCTTCTCTATAATACTATACCCTATTTATAGCCTGCCGCGCAATACGTTTTAGAGAAAATCTATTTAATTTTGCCAGTATTTTCACAGTATTTGCTTCCATAACGATTCTGTCCATAGAAGCGGATTCTTATTCTGACTCCCTGATCCTTTCCACCACGGATTTTTTCGCCACCTGCCGATAAGAGGCAAGCGGTATCACCGCACCTATCAGCAGAAATACGGGCGCTACCACAAGAATCGGCATCACGGTCAGGTGATAGGTAAAGAAAGGAAACATACCTTCCAATGCGTTACCGATCACCGGCCCCATGGCAATGGAAACCGCCAACGTAATCACGATGGAGCTGCCTGCAAACAGCATGCCCTCTGTGATCAGCATCCGATTGAGCTGTCTGCCTGTCATGCCAACGGACTGCAATACCGCAAACTCTCGTTTCCTCGCCATAATCCCTGTGAGAATGGTATTCAGGAAATTCAATATACCTACCATTCCTACAATAAATGCGGCCCCCGTTCCGCCCATCACAAACATATCCCGGAACCCATAAAATTCCTCCGCATAGGTCTTTCTGCTCTCATAATCGTACAGAGAGTCATTGCCGCCCATAAAATCGGCAAGCCACTGCTCCATCGCTTCCATGTCGTCATCTGCACAGTCAAAAGCGTAGTAAAGTATTTCGCCCGACCCTGCATCGGAATCCTTCAGGAACGTATCTGCTCCCATCACAAACACATCCGCGCCGTAATAACGGTAACTCAGTGTGTGCGGCACCTCAATGACCGCCGCCACTTCATAAGTTACCTCCCGATATTCCTT
>CAYUKT010000099.1:5352-8118 GCA_964445285.1 uncultured Bacteroides sp.
TCTGCTTCCGCTCCCTTCCGTGTAACGCACTGCCTCCACAGGTGATATCCTGGCCGCCATCCGGCGCGGCTTCCTTAAAGATAACCAGACCGTCACCAGCGTGAAGACCGCTGAGCCCACAAAAATCACAGGACTTATCGAAAAGACCATCATAATGCCATCCAATTGCGACACCACAATATGCGTCATGACCATGCCCACGCCATAACCTACCACCATGCCAATAGGAATCCCAATCACAGACAATAGTAATGCCTGCATCAACAGCAGTCTTTTAATCTGTCGGCCCGTGGTGCCGATGGTCTTTAACAGCCCATAAAACCGCACATCATTGGATACGGAAATCTGAAAAATATTATAAATGATCAGATATCCTGTAAAAATGATCAGCAGAAACACCGCCGTCAGGGCAAGCACAGTCCCTGTATCCATCACCGAATACTCATGGCCCGCAGACAAGTATCCCCAGTTCACCCCTGTTCTAATAAACCCTTCTTCACTGGCCGTATCGTCTTGATAACCGTGTCTTTTCAGAATGGTTCTTATATTTTCCCGTATATGCCTGGAATTGGCAAACATCACATCCAGATTCCAGTAAGTGGTCATGCCATCATTTCCCTGAGTATCCAATTTATCAAAAATCTCTTCTACCCGGCTTAAGGGAAGCAATACATGGTTGGCCACAATCACATCATCATAGTCCCAGTATCCGCACAGGGTGAAAGTTTCCGTAGTCTCTTTGCCATCCACCAGAAACGTCATGGTAAATTCATTGCCGATCACCGGTTCTACCCCCAGAAGAGACAGGACCCTTACATCTGTGGCCGCCTCATTGGTTCCCTCTTTTGGCAGCCTCCCTTCAATGGGATTCAGGAACATATACTTTGCCTCGTTGGCATCAGAGTAACTGATCTCCACATGAGACTTATGAAAGGGCATTCCATTCGGCATCCCGCAAAATTTCCGAAGACCATATTCCTTGATCAACGGATCATCCTTAATCTCCTCAACTTGTTCCGTTGTCAGATACTTAAAGCACCCATGCGCATAGCCGCCCGTCTGGCGGAAGTTGGACTGCTCATAACCATATATCATGGACATAGCGACTGTAAAGATAGTCGTAAATAAGATAGTCGTCAACGCGATAGCCATTATCGTAATGATATTCCTGGTTTTCGCCGCCTTAAAGCTGGCTATACTGAGGCGGCGGATACATTTTTTGTTAGAAACCCTCATATCTATACCTCCTCATTCTTTTTACACAGTTTCCCATCTTCAATACGGATAATCCGGTCCGCCAACTGTGCAATCTCCTCGTTATGTGTGATCATTACGATGGTCTGGGAAAATTTCTGACTGGTCACCTTCATCAACCCGAGCACATCCTGACTGGTCTTCGTGTCCAGATTTCCGGTGGGTTCATCCGCCAGGATAATAGCCGGCTTTGAGGCAAGGGCGCGGGCAATAGCCACTCTCTGCTGCTGCCCGCCGGAAAGATTATTAGGCAGATTCTCCAGTTTGGAGGCAATTCCCAGTGTCTTGATAATCTCCTGAATATACGACTGATCCGGACTGTTGCCGTCTAACTGTACCGGAAGCAGAATATTTTCATAGACATTTAAGACCGGCACCAGGTTATAATTCTGGAATACAAAACCAATCTTACGGCGGCGAAAAATCGTAAGTTCCTCATCCTTTAAAGAAAAAATATCCTTACCATCCACCGTAACACTACCGGAAGTGGGGCGGTCCAATCCGCCCAGCATATGCAGGAGCGTACTCTTACCGCTGCCGGAAGTACCCACTACCGCAACGAACTCTCCCTTTTCCACCTGCAAATCCACGCCATCCAGTGCATGAACTTCATTTTCCCCCGATCCATATATTTTTTTAAGATCCTGTGTTGATAATATTGTCATTTTGCTCCTCATCCTCTCTTTCTGCCAATCAGTGGATTCCTGTATATACACAAAAATCTGCACTGTGGTCTGTTCTCCACAATACAGATTATCTCATAAGATTCTTTCCAGAATCTTTCCGGATTAAAATGAATTATGACAGTTTTGAAAGATTTGCGTATCATTTTCATAGGGCGGACGCCCGACATGAAATAAGTTGTCGGAAATAATCGAACCGATTTATGCAAAACGTATAAACCGACAACTTATGAATGCGCATGGCTGAACTGATACAGATTTACATGTCAGCCCGAGCGCTTGCTACACTTTCTTTTGATATTTGATAATATATTCGGCCGTTCCCTCTTCGGGTTTCCTGTCTATAGTGGGTTCAAAACCATGTCTGCTGTAAAAGGCACGGGCGCGCTCGTTTTTTTCAAGTACCCACAGGAAGATAGCTTTGGCTTTTTGTTCTTTTGCCATATTTTCTGCAAAGGAGAGCAGTTTACTTCCAATCTTTTCATTGTGAAAAAATACATCCACGTATAATTCTTCTATCTGCAACATATTGCAACCATCCTGGGATAACGTCCGCAGGGTGATCAATCCTTTAACAAATTCTTCATCGTATACCCATATCCGTGAAAGGAGTGCCGGATGCAGCCGATAGTTTTCAGCAAGCGGAAGTACCTGCATTTCCCCAAAAGAGACCTTGTCGTCTTGAAAAATAGGGCGGTAAGTCATCCTCTTGGTAAAGATTAGGATTTCCGCGATTCTGGAAATGTCCTTGAGTTCGGCCTGTCTTATCATTTCTGTTTTCTCCCCGTCTGTGTAAAATATATTCTGATTTCTCGTGTACAACTATTCT
>CAYUKT010000100.1:0-1831 GCA_964445285.1 uncultured Bacteroides sp.
ACTGTCCGCCAGCGCGTCCACATCCCCCGGCGGATAGAGGAATCCGTCCCCGCCATCCGTCAGCAGATTATGTATGCCGCCCACATTAGCCGCTACACAGGGCACACCCAGAAGCATGGCCTCGCCCACAGAATTGGGAGAGTTCTCCAGGGCAGACGGGCAGACGAACACATGACAGCTTAAGTACTGCTCTTTCATCTCCTCCGCGCTGATACGCCCCAGCATATGGATCTTCTCTTCCAGCTGATTCTCACGAATCAACTTTTTCAAGTATTTGCCATAAGCCGGAAGTTTGATCACATCTTCCCAGGTCTCCGCTTTCAGGATATTACTGCCCGCCACATACACTTCCGCATCCGGAAATTGTTCCAAGATCTTCGGCATCGCCTTTAACAGATAATGGAAACCCTTTAATGGATAATCCCCCTGGCTTAAGAAAATACGGTAAGACTGGCAGGTACTGCTCTTCCACCTGTCACGGTAAAACACGCTGCGCAGCGTCTCGTTCAGGAAGTGGTATTCAGCATCCGGATTGATCTTCGCCGTCTCTGTGCGGTCAAAATCTGTCCGTCCGGCGATATGCTTCACCCGCTTAATGGCTTCAATCTCATATTCTCCGCGTTTCTCAAATTTCTTTTGCTGCTGCCGCAGGCTGTCCTTTCTGATCATATCGCGAAAGGTGGTCTGTCTTTGTACCTTCATCGGCAGATCCGCCATATAGACTTTGGCACAGGCGGATACCAGTCCCTGAATCCCAATCAGTGTCCGCTCCGGCTGGTCAAAGACCTTGACTGCCGCAAGCGCATGAGGAAACTCCGTGCCAAACACATGCAGAAGGTCCGGTTTATAATCATCTATGATCAGCTTAAAAAAAGCCTCCAATTCCACATCATAATTTTCCGGCGTATTCAGGTTTTCCACAAAGGCATAGCAGTGGCAGGAAATATTTTCTCCCAGCTGCATGACCTGATCAAAGGCGCCTAAGGATTCATCCACCGGAAAGGCAATCCCCAGTTCAATCCGATTTCTGTCCTGTTCCATGATCACCCTGTCCAACAGACCGCTGAGCCACCCCTCCCGGTTACTGTAAGGCAGGTTTAAACGTTTGGCGATCACTGGCAGCATAATATTGCACACCCATAAGATTCTCATATGTTCCTCCATTCCGAAGCGTCAGATTCTCTTTATCGCTTCTTTCCAGATATTCTTCTGTAAATCTCATATACCTTTCTCTTACATCTCTGATACACCCCGGCCGTTACCGGATTGCGCGCCAGATATGTCCTCACCGGGGCAAGTGTCATAATCATCAACAACCGGTATTTCAGCACCTTTACAGACGGCATGTACTTACCCACAATCTGTCTATGCTCTCTTGCGGATATCCTGAGATTTTCCCCTGTCTCGGAAAATCCCCCGCCCTCGTAAGACGCCACCGTCACCGGCAGATACACAGTACGCGCCATCGCCTTATAAAAACACCACAAGAAATGTTCATAATCGGCGCGAACCCGGTATCCGGTGTCAAATCCACGGGATGCAAAGAGCTTTCTGTCATAGAAACAGGCCTGGTGGCAGGGTACATTCCGGTAACAGCCGAAATCATCCATCTTAGGATTTGACTGCACCAGGGCGCCGGTCATCCGCTCCCGGATATTGCCATAAAAGAGCAGCGGTCTGCTTTCGTCACGTCCGTTCTCTTCCTGCCGGCCACGCGGGCTTTTCCCCGCTTTGTTTTCATACTCTTCCATCAGCCGTTTTACTTTGGAAAGCACATCATCCTGATAAAAGTAATCCCCACAATTTAAGAATAAAATGTATTCCCCGGACG
>CAYUKT010000100.1:1931-8104 GCA_964445285.1 uncultured Bacteroides sp.
GAACCGCCATCCTTGATAATGATCTCATAATCATCTTCCGTCTGTTTCAGGATACTCTTTACCGTTTTATGCAGTTTTTCCCCTTCATTGAGACAGACTACAATAATACTGAATGTCATGATGATCCATTCCCTGATTGATAATAAATTTTCTTAACGTGGTCTGCTTCCCGAAATATCCCATTTTCTTCCTTATGCCCATTAATTCATATCCGACAGAATATTGACCATATCGTGGAAGAAAAAACTCTTATACGGCAGGATAAGCACCCCGTCATTGGATGCTCTGCTCAGGTACATAACAAAGTATAACACTGCCGCCAGAATCACACCCAGCCGAAATACCTTTCTCCACCGCCTGTCCGTAATCTGACCAAGTAACATCGGAAGAAACAATATCTGGCTCACCGTCAGATAATAGCCGATACGGGAAATGATCGGCAAAAAGGAGCAGAATACATACAACACCAATGCCCCCAGATTCAGATAAAAATAAAACCAGAACCGCCGGCTTTGGAAACCGCCCTGCTTTTTATTCACCAACATCACAATCCCTGCAAATGCAAGAACCGCAGCGCAGCGCAGGATATTAATATAACTCGTGCCGCCCTCCAGATACTCCGTATCCTCATAGGTGGGATAGAGAAATACCACCACCTTCAGATAAAAATCCTGCAGGAACAAAAAGGTCGTGCAAAAAAGCGCCGCCAGCGCCAGCTGCCACTTCTTCCAGGGCAGGGACGCCAGGATATAGAGCGGGATCACCACCAGCAGAGACTTATGAAAAGCAGAGCCAAGAAGCACCAGCACAATGAATCTTCCCCACTGTCTGCGGAGCACAAACTTCATGGCATACAGCGCAATAGCCAGCGCCAGATAGTAGCGCACCGTGCTGAACGTCTGGAAATAATAGCCCAACGCCATGAACAAAAAGAAAGTGAGCGGGAAATCATCACTTCCCTCATACATTGCCAGCAAAAATAAAAACACTGTCACAAAGGCATAAAACGCAAACACCAGCAGGAAATTTTCAAACCCTGAAAGACCATAGAGAATCTTCACCGTCAGGTTAAAGCCAATCTCCGTGGGCACATAGGAATCACAGTTGACCAGATGCATGAACTCCACATACTTGGCGTAGTCATTACCCACATTCACCCTGGCCGCAGACAGGACAAAGAGGATGACAAAGATGCCCGTCAGGCAGACACGGTTGCACATCTGCTGCCTGGTCACGTTATATGGTTGTGTAGCCGGGTGATTGTTCACAAACCCCGCGAGCAGCACCGTGACGGCTGCCACCGTGATGTATAAGATCATTGTCCTTTTCCTTCTCTGATTCCGGCCCTCATCAATGCAAACGCCTTCCGAAGCGGAATCTCCCTGCACATTTCCGTCCTGTGCACCCACAGGAACCGGAAGGACAACAAAAACGCCATCTTTCCGTAAAGGAAATGATAGAGCACGCCCCTGTCCTTAAAAAATTTCTCATGGTAACCGCTAAACCAGGTAGACTCCCTCTCTGTCTCTTCCCCAATACAGACCGTATGTGCATAAATCTTAAGCCCGGCCTTAAGACAATCCCTTAAGAACAGACTGTCTTCCCCATTGCTGTACTTCGCGCCGCCGCCGAACAGCACCGAATAATATACATTAGCCCGGCGAAGTGCATCCCGTTTCGCCGTGATACTATAAGCCGGATACCGCCCATAATTGCGATAGGAAACCCGGTGGATATCTTCATTCCAGTAGGTCCTTCTGGCTGGCGCGACTTTTACATTGACTAAGATCATATCCGCGTCAGGCAGTTCCCTATAAGCCCTCAGGATCTCCTTTTCATAATCGTCCTTCAGCACAATATCCTCATCAGAAAAAAGACAGATATCTCCCCTTGCGTGGAGCAGGGCCGTGTTGCGGCTAAGCCCCACACCCCGTTCGGGCATGGAGAGACACTTTACCGTCCCATCAGACACCGGTATTTCCGTATAGTCATACCGGCCGCACTGGTTGACCAGCACAGCGTCCGTGTGTATATTCATTTTTGCCACAAGTTCTGTCAGGTTTTGTTCCACCGCAGAAGCGAGCACTTCAATCTTCATGCCTTTATACCGCCATAATATCTTCGCAAAAACTTCTCATCCACATCCCGTATGGCCACCCCGCATACATTACATTCCTGTGTCGTAAGCTGCTCTAATAGATAGGATAAATAAGTCCCCTGCATTTTCCCATAGGGTACTGTCAACACCACACCATCCGCCCTGCGCAGCTCTTCCAGCTTCCCGCCTTGCAAAGCCGCTTTCTGCACCGCATCATAGACCTGAACGTTACCCAGCCGCTCCTTGAGATATACCATGTTATTTTCATAATCTTTTTCAAAGGCATCTTCCGCAGAAGGATATCCCAAAAACGACAAGTTTGTCACTTTTCTTACATCACTGGCAACCATGATCCGGTCATCCATCACATAATATAAATTCACGGCAAGCAATGAAAACGCAAGACCGATCAGCAGACCCACAAGCACAGCCTGGAGCATCCTCGAATCCGCCACTGCCAGCTTCGCCTGGGTAGTTTGGATTGCCTGAATCTCTATAAACTCTTTGGCCTGTTTTCCATAACTCTCAAGCGCCCGGTTCGTGGCCGCCAGGATCACGTCCGTCCGCTCCGCATTGTGGGTGGTAATCGTCACAGTAAGCAGTCTTAGATCCGAAAGAATGGTAGCCTCCGTGGCCGCCATCACTTCTTCTCTGCCGTAATCAGCAGAGAGGTTTGCCATCGTCAGATCAAGAATGGGATCCGTCACCATCAAGTCATTCCAGGTATACCCATTATATTCTTGATAAATCTCCCCAGTCTCATCCGCCGCAAAGTCCAGATAAATTTTGGAAAAAGCGCTGTATTCCCTTTCTGATTCCGGTACCGTCCGCACCGCCGTATACACCAGGACGCCAAGCAGTGCACCGAGTACTGCCGTTACCAAAACAAACGGTATCTTTTTGAACAGACAGAGCATATATTTTTTCATGTCCATGCCGGCATCGGCATATCGCAATTCCTTCATGTCGCTGACGTTCTCCCATTTTGTGTACAAATTCGTTTCGTTTCCAGCCACGCATATCTGCTTTTCACTGACATACCCCGGCATCACAATTTTTCACTGCCATCAGGCCTCTTTACTGTCAAATCCCAGCACCATCATCATTTATTCACTTTTTCACTGCTGCCATTCTTCAACGCCGTAGTCTGCGTGCTGGACACACCCTCCGTGCTCTCCGGCTTAATCAATATTTTCAGCGTGAGCAGCATCAATTTCAGATCCAGCCAGAAAGAATACTGCTCAATATAGGTCAGATCCAATTTCAGCTTATCATAGGGCGTAGTATTATATTTCCCATAAACCTGCGCATACCCCGCAAGCCCTGCCTTCACTTTCATGCGAAACGAAAACTCCGGCATCTCTTCCATATACTGGTCAATAATCTCCGGCCGCTCCGGCCGCGGCCCGATAAAGGACATATCCCCTTTCAGGATATTGATCAGCTGAGGCAGTTCGTCAATCCTTGTCATGCGGATAAACTTTCCTACCGGCGTGATACGGGAATCGTTCTTCGCCGCCAGTCTGGCCACGCCGTCCTTCTCCGCATCCACCTTCATACTCCTGAATTTCAGAATATAAAATTCCTTCCGGTCCTGGGTACAGCGAATCTGCTTATAAAGCACCGGTCCTCCGTCATATGCCTTGATCAGGATTGCCGTGATCAGCATGAAAGGAGAGGCAATGATCAACAGAAACACCGAGCAAATCAGATCCACCGCCCGCTTCGCCATACGCTGTTCCACCTTGAGGGCATACTCCCTTGTCATATAAAGAGGTGTATCAAACAAATGTAGCTGATCGGCCCCCTTGATCAGGACGTCCGATATCTTGGGCATGGTGTAGACACGGATAGAACGGCTATAGCAGTACTTTAACAGCAGATTTCTGTCCGTGGCGGAAATATCCCACAATACTACGGCACCATAATCACCGATGACTTCCCTTTTAACAGTTTCCATTCCCTCCGCAATATTGATACATTTCGAAATCTTATATTTGTCCCTTCTGGATTCAAATTTCGCTATAATATCGTCAATGGGCCTCTCTCCATGAACGATCAGGATATCCCTGGGCGGAAAAGCCTTATAATAGCAGAAGTTACAGATAAATACCCATACGGCAGAAAAGACAGTCTGTATCAGCATCACCCATGCAATGGGTTTCACATCCACCACCCAGTTCGCCATCAGCGATATCTGAAAATATGAAATGATATTGACAAACAATAATGAGAAAAATTCTGAGATCAGTACATCAACCGGTTTCAGATATCCCACTTTCAGCGCTCCATACGTATTGGCAAAGAAAAACAGGAGCACAAAGTAAATTCCCAGAATCAGCACATGCCCTTTAAAATAATATTTAAAGTTCCTGTGATACCGCAGGAACGGATAATATTCCTCAAACCAAAAATAAGCATAAATAGCCGTATGAAAGAGCAGCCCGACAAAAGAAAGCTGCAACACGATAAATCTTGTCAGTGTTTTTATCCGTTGTCTCATAACAATCCCTCTAACCCTAAATCCGTCTTACAGTCGCCCTATAGGCCCAGAATATAAAATAAAACGCGCTGGCCGCCACAGACAGCCCCTCCTGCCTGCGATACAGATTCCAAATCCGTTTCACCGCCTTAAATTTATTAGAAGAAAGCGACTTCGCCGGCCGGCGGTAGATTGCAAGCACCTCATCGAGTCCATATGCCGCATGTCCCGCTCTCAGGATCTGCCACCAGGTGGCGGTGTCCTCACTGGGAACTACCGGCATCCGAATCAGCTTGTCCTGAATGATCTCCCGGTCAATCAACACCGTAGTAGTGAAGATCACCGTCCGGGACAACGCCTGGCGGTAAGACAGCTGCGGCGGCACATGGACTATCTTTCCCGTGGGCCGTCCTGCCTCATCCCCAAACTCATAGGCACAAAATACAAAACCTGCCCGTTTTTCTTCCATAAAAGCGATCTCCCTGGCCAGCTTGTCCGCAAACCAGATATCATCAGCGTCCAGAAACGCAATATATCTGCCCCTTGCCACCGAAAGCCCAGTATTTCGCGCCTTTGCCGCGCCCTCATTTTGCTTTTTACAGATAAGAAGGATACGCCTTCCAGCATCCCACCGATATTCCTCGATTCGTTCCACATCATCCGGCACATCCTCTACCCTGTGATGCGGATACACGGCAAGCACCTCTTCAATAGCTTCCACACTCCCGTCACCGGATCTGTCATCCACAAGCAGCAGTTCCCAGGTCTGCCAGGTCTGCTGTCTCACCATCTCAATGGTCTGTGCCACATAAGGCCGTGCCCGATACACCGGCACTATAATACTGACTAAACCGCTCATTCTATCTCCTCTTTCACCAGATAGACCGGCCTGTTCTTCACTTCCATATAGGTCTTAGATAAGTATTGCCCCACAATACCCAGACAAAACAACTGTACGCCGCTGACCAATAATATGATACACACTAAGGACGGCCAGCCGGATGTGGGATCGCCAAACATCAGTTTCCGCACAATGATCACAATGATCATCACAAACGCCAAAATACAAAACAGTACGCCCATCACAGAGGCCATGACCAAAGGTATTGTGGAAAACGCCATGATGCCTTCCAGCGAATATAAGAACAGTTTCCAGAAAGACCACTTGGTCTCTCCCTTCTTTCGCTCCACATTTTCATATTCCAGCCACTTTGTCTCATATCCTACCCAGCCAAAGATCCCCTTCGTAAAACGATTATACTCCGTCATCGAAAGGATGGCATCCACCACCTGTCTGGTCATCAGACGATAATCCCGGGCTCCGTCTACAATCTCTGTCCGGGAAATCTTGTTCATCAGTTTATAGAACATTCTGGCAAAGAAAGAACGAAGTATCGGCTCACCTTTGCGCGTCACACGCCTGGTCGCCACGGAATCGTACCCCTTTTCAATATAACTGTACATCTCCGGCAAAAGTGCTGGCGGATCCTGTAAATCTGCATCCATCAGCACTGCGAAATCACCCTTGCATTTCTGTAAACCCGCGTAGATAGCCGCCTCCTTGCCAAAATTACGGGAAAAAGATACCAGCCG
>CAYUKT010000101.1:0-8084 GCA_964445285.1 uncultured Bacteroides sp.
CCCGCTTAGCATATTCCGCTTCCATTCTTCTTCCTTTCTCTGTTTAGAATTCCCCAACGCGTTCCGTAATAGCTGTTTTCAGTTTCTCATACATATCTATGCTCTTGTCATGATTGGATTTCCTGATAGCCATCTCCATACGCAGCACCTGACGTTTCAGATCATCGTCCCCCTGCTCCACCAGCGTCTTGACCGTGGATGCAAGCATCTCTGCCTTATCCCATGCGCCAAGTTCTATGGACAGCACCAGTTTATCCATACGTTTCCTTAATTCTTCCTTATTTTCCGCCGTACCGAGCTGCATGATCAGATCGGTACCTTTACCATCTTCCTTATTCATCTGCTCGGCCCAGTTCACATAAACCTGACCCTGCTTATCGTCCGACACCTGATTCGTCTTTAGTTTCACAGAAAAGGAAAAGGTACTGCCCCTGCCCTTCTCACTTTCCACATGAATGTCCCCGTTCATGAGTTCCACCAGCTGTTTGGTGATCACAAGCCCAAGCCCTGTACCGCCAAACCGCCTGGTAATCGAGGCATCCACCTGGCTGAAACTCTGGAAGAGTCTGTCCTGTTCTTTGGGAGAGATACCGATGCCGCTGTCCCTGACCATAAAGAACAACTCCACCTCATCATTGACCTGTCTCGTCTTACCCACCATGACGCTCACATACCCCACGGTCGTAAACTTAATTGCATTGGATAACAGGTTGTTCAAAATCTGTGTCAGCCGCAACTCATCACCGATCAGAAGCTGCGGTATCTTCTCATCAATATCTACATTCAGATGGAGCTCTTTCTTGTTGACCACCGCGCTGTGTGTAGCGATCACCTTATCCATCATCTTATAAAAATCAAATTCTTTCTCTTCTATGGCGAATTTGCCCGACTCAAGCTTTGCAAAATCCAGCACGTCATTGATGATGGCTGACATATTATCACAGCAGCTCAAAATAATATCCAGGGTCTTCTTCTGGCTGTCGTCCTCCACTTCCTCAAGAAGTTCCAGGACATGGCCTTTGATCCCATTGACAGGCGTCCGCAGCTCATGAGTGACATTCGCAGTAAACTGATTCTTGACGCGGTTGTTCTCCCCCTCTTTCTCCTTTAATTCCCGAATACGCATATTCAGATTCTTCTGCGCGCTGATGTCTTCCGCGAGGAGCAGATAAACATCTGTCTCCTCTGCGGGCTGGATTCGTACATTAACGGAGAAACAGGAATTGTTGCTCCGATACATTGTCATTTCTTTGACACCCTTCATGCAATTTTTGACAAAGGTCAGAAACCCTTCACCGGTATCGGGAAAATCTTGCCGAAATATCTGTGACATGCTGCATTTAATCAGTTTATCCTTATCAAATTCGAGCTTAGTCGCCGCGGTTCGGTTCCCGTAAAGGATATTTCCCTGCTCGTTGAAGAGCAGGACCAGCTCAATCGTCTCATCTGCAATCCGGGAATTTATCCATTCAAACTCCATTTTCTCCACCCCAAAACCACTTTGATATTATTCTAGTATTAAATTCCCATTTTTACAAGCATTTACGACCGTACTCAGGGCATATTCTCCTTGATGATCGCAATGAACTGCTCATATACCTTCTTAATCTCCTGCCACTCTTGTGTCGCGCTCTCCACGTTCACATCTTCAGGCGCTTTGTTGCGAAGTTCCTCCACCAGAGTGGATACTTTTTCAAAAATAGGGGTAAGGCCCAGATTACCCACTACGCCCTTTAAGGCATGGGCACACTCATATGCTTTCTCAAAGTCGCCTTCTTCCAGATTTTTGCCTAAATTGACATAGTTTGGATCATTCGGGAACTTTCCTAAAAACTTCTGATAGATAGCCTCATTTCCCATAAACCGCTTGAGTGTGGTCTCTACATCCGCACCACTTTCTACCAACTGGCGTTTAAATTTGTCTTCCATTTTTTACCCTCCTTTTAGAAAAAGACTGCAAAACAAAACCTTTCTGTTTTACAGTCCTCATCATCTGACTCACGTCACGTAAAATTAAACATATTTATGACTTCCACAATGTTAAAGAAGTCTTCTTTGGCTAGCTTAAAGCACTCGATGACATCATCCGAAAACTGTCCACATTCCCCGTTCAAAATCATTTCATATGCCTGAGAATTACTATATGCACTCTTATATACCCTCTCGCTCACCAGTGCCTCATACACATCGGCAATGGAAACAATCTGGGCGCTGATCGGTATCTCGTCACCCACCAGGTGATCCGGATAACCCTTCCCATCGCACCTTTCATGGTGATAGCGGCAGATATCATAACAATACTGATAGAAATCATCCGTATATGATGTCCGGAAAGACTCTAAGATCTCGCAGCCGATCGTGGTATGCGTCTTCATGATCTCAAACTCTTCCGGTGTCAGCCTGCCCGGCTTTAACAGGATGGAATCCGGAATACCGATCTTACCGATATCGTGCAATGCAGACGCCCTGGCAATCTGATCAATCTGCAGCGGCGTCAGGTTGTACTTCGGGAAATACTTAGCAAGATATTTTAACAAGATCCTGGTCAGGTACTTGATACGTTTGACATGGTCGCCTGTCTCTACGCTTCTGAACTCCACCACGGAACCGAGTGCGTCAATCAGGAACTCATTGTTCTCACGCAGCGTCTTCTCCTGCTCGCGGATCTTAATTTCCTGCTCTTTAAGCTTGATCTCCATATTGCGCTGGCTCTGATAAAGATCAATGATATTTTTGGCACGTCTTTTGACAATGCTAGGCTCAAAAGGCTTGTGCATTACATCGGCAATACCATACTCATACGCCTTCTCTTCACTCTCCTGCGGCGTCTGGCTGGTGATCAGAATGACCGGTATCTTCTCTAACAGTTCATGTTCTCTCATGTAATCAAGCACACCAAAACCGTTCATGACCGGCATGATGACGTCAAGCAGAATCAATACGAGATCTCTGCTGTTCTCAATCGCTTTAATCGCTTCTTCACCGTTAGGCGCTTCAATGATATCATAATCCGCGTCAAACATCATACTGAGTATTGTCCGGTTTATCTCTTCATCATCCACGATCAACAACTGTTGTTTTTCTTCACTCATATGCCTTGTCTGATCCCATCTTCCTGTCCAAAGATGAGGGGATCATTTCCCTCCTTTTTCTGAATTTATAAACCTATGTATGGCTCGACAATTTCTAGTAAATTATACTATTCTTTGAAAGACCTGTCAATGACGGTTTTGCCCAAAATCATTCCCTGCACACGGCCTCAATCTCTTTCCTGATGCCACAGAACAATCTGACCAGATTCGGGTCAAAATGAGTGCCCGAAGATTCCTCAATGATCTGAAATGCCATCTCCACGGACATGGCATCCTTGTAACACCGTTTCGATATCAAAGCGTCAAACACGTCCGCCACCGCCATGATCCTCGCACAGATGGGAATCTCTTCTTCCTTAAGGCCTCTGGGATACCCGCTGCCGTCCCATTTCTCATGGTGTCCCTGCGCGATCTGTACCGCGATATCCACATAATCCTGCTCCTCGATACCGCTCATGACCTCAGTCACAATGCGGCCGCCGGCCATAGCGTGTTCTTTGATGGCATCAAATTCTTCCACGGTGAGTCTGCCGGGTTTGCGCAGGATCACATCTGAAACCACAATCTTTCCAATATCGTGCATGGGTGCAGCTTTCACCAAAAGCTCTATATACTCATCCGTGAGAATATCCGCGCAGTACCCCGCCTGTTTCGCCGCGCACGCCAGAAGTTCCACATATCTGCTCGTCCGTTTCACATGCTGCCCTGTGTCTTCATCCCTGCTCTCGATCAGGTTCGCCATGCCTATAATCGTATTCTCCTGCAGGGACAGCATCCTGTTTTTGTGCTCCACCAGCGCCTGGGACTTCCGCTCGTTTTCCTCCTCCAACAGGTTCTTATACTTCTCCAGTCTCGATGTGATATTCACGCACAGGAAAATACACACCGCCAATGTCAGACAGATACATACCATACAAATCTTCTCACACAGCCTGGCTATCAAGATGCTGTGTTCCATCCTGCTTCTGGCCACTTCCATCTCCTGTGCAACATAACCGTCCATGCTGTCAATATCATCGCTTATCTGGTTGATAAAATCGATCAGATAAGAGTTAATATAATATCTGGCCGTTTCACTGTTGCCGTTACGGGTCATCTGCAAAGTTCTCTCCACGTTATTAAAATAACTGACCGCGTTGGAATATACGGTGTGGAACAGCTGCTCTTTTTCATCGCCTGTCATCCTCTCACTCATCTCATCCAGTTTGGCGTTAATCTCCTCTTTCAGCTTCGCTGCTTCCTCCTCACAAGAGTCCATCGCCTCCGGAGACACTGACAGGGAATGCCAGGAAACCAACATATAATGCCTGCTCATCAACCGGGAAAGGTCGGACATATCCAGTCTGTCCCTGACGCCGGTTTCTATATTATTTTTGTAGTTATATGTGATCTCATTCAGATTGTACCGCATGACTACCATGCCTGCGATACATACAATACTTGCAAAAAGATTCAGAATAAACATTTGAAACGGGATCCGTCTGACCAGCTTCATCTCCATTTTCCCCTTTACATTTCCCCTGTACATACCGTTCACCGTTAATCTGGAGCGGCCGTTATCCCCTCTACCATGTCATTAAGCAGTTTCTGCAGATCCTGTCCGTCAGGATTGCCGCCCGCTATCGTGATCCCAAACACCGTGGAAGGATTCCAGTAAGCATCTGCCACCCGCTGGGCACAGGCATACTGGGACTGCTCCACAAGCGCCGCCACCACCGGGGAAGCCTGCACAGACTCATCCGAGGCCGCCTTGACATTGGACGGACAGTCTCCCGTCATCTCAAATCGCTTCCTCTGCATCTTTTCATCGGAAAGCCGCCTGGCCAGCCTCATGGCCCACTCGCGGTTATCGGAATTGGGATTCACCCCAACCAGCTTATACCCTGAAAAACTGCACATCTGCACGCTGTCGCCCGCAAGCGTGTAACAGGGCAGCTTGGACGCCGCAAAGCCGTCTCCCCATACCTTCTTAATGACCTCCGCATTCCATGCACCATTGACGCCAGCAATAATATCCCCGCTCTCCACGCCTTCTATAAATCCCTTGTCGTCACAGTTTATAAAACCGTCATGACCTGCAATCGCAAGCATCGCTTCCGCCACATCCACCCCGGTATACGGTGTATCCACAGCGTTCCAGTTGCAGGAATTGGTAACGCCGTCTTCATTCAATTCGAGTTCCAGGCCTGCCCCTTTAAAGAAAGAATAGGTATACCACCCGCTGGAATAATCGATCGCCGTCTTCTTCCCATTCTCAGCGGATACTTCCAGTATCCTGTCTAAGCTTTTCACATCTTCCTCTGTAAAATAATCGGAATTATAATATAAAAAATACCCATTGCCGGATGTAAAAGGATAAGCATAAAGTTTATCCTCATGCATGGCCGCCTGACAAGCTCCATTCTCCCTGCCGCCGTTTTCTGCTATCACCTGTTCGGCGTCCTCTGTGATCTCACTGATCGCCCCCGCCTCCAGAAGCGTCTCGAACTGATCGTCCGCAAACACATAGACATCCGCAGCTGCAGCCGGATTTGCACGCACGGTCTCCCGCATGGACACCACATTCTCAATGCTGACTGTTATCTGAAAAAGCGCTTCATCGGCATACTCCTCCTGAAACGCTTCCATCGTCTGATCCAGCAGCTCCCTCTCATCTTCCTCGCTCCACCAGACAGAAAGCTTCACTTCCGGAACCGATCTGCTATCTGTATCTGAACACCCTGTCAATCCGAGCGCGGCCATAATCAAAAGCGCGGCCCCGGTAATCCTTTTCCCAGCCCTGTGCATCTTTTTCCCTCTTCATGTAATACTCTCGGCGTAATCTGCCAAGTACGACAAACTTTAACTTTCAGAACGCATAGATATGTAACAAATATGTGACAACATATAATAAAAAATAACAAATATATCATCATACACCACTATACAAATTACAATGTATGCAGCATAATCGGCACTTTTACAGCGCAAACGGCATATTGGACTCTATGCAGGGGGCGATAGCAATCCGATGTTCCCGTTTTGTAACCGACTTTCACATTTTGAAAGCAAGCTTGGTCGATTGCAATCCGAAATTCCCGTAAGCTTCCCGGACTGCCTCCGCCCGGTAACGGCTCAGCAGAATCTGTGTCTGGTCTTCCAAAATGACCCGCCTGCTTTCGATGGCATCAATATACCTGCAATTCACCAGATAGCTCTTATGTGTCCGCACAAACCCAAAAGCCTTAAGCTGTTTTTCCAGATCCGTCAGGCTGCCATAGCACTTCAGGTCATCCCCGCCCCTGACATACACATGCATCCAATGCCCATAGATCTCTATGTATATAATATCATCGACATCCCGATAAACAATTCCCGTGCCTGCCCGGAACGGGACTTTGCTGCCCGCACTGCGCCTTAACACAGCCATCATCAGACTGTTCACTGCTTCCGGCAGTTCCTCCGGCAGGCGGGATTTCCTTAAGAAACGAAAGGGCTGGAATTTGATGGCATCATACACCAGCTCGTCATGCCCTGTCACAAAGATCAAAAATATCTCTTCCCGGTGCCTTAACTTCCGGGCAATGGTAAAACCGTCCACACCAGCCATGCCGATAGCCACAAAAAGTGCGTCACATTTCGGCTGATCAACAAGAAAGGCAGCGCCGTCATGCCAGACAGAAACCGTAAGGGGACCATTCGAGACATCATACAATGTCTCGATGGCCCCCTTCAATTCTTCTGCAAAATTAATATCGTCATCACAAATGGCTATCTGCATATTGTAACCTCAACCGCTATATGAAAATGCCAAATCCCCTGATCGGCTTTCACACTATCCGGATGGTACCAGTCCAATGATCCCATTCAAATTTTCTCACATTCCACCTTTCTTGGCAAGAATATATTATTTTATGTCGGCATATCTCACACCTCTGTCATTATTCCCGTATGCCCGCCGCAAAAAAGGCTGCCGTTACCGCCGGATCAAAATGTGTGCCGCTCTCTTCCCTGATAATTGCATATGCCTTTTCAAGCGGCATGGCATCTTTGTAACACCGTTTGGATGTCAGGGCGTCAAACACATCTGCCACAGCCATAATCCTGGCACAGAGCGGTATTTCAACCCCGCTTATGCCATAAGGATAGCCTTTTCCGTTCCACCACTCGTGATGATAAGCCGCCATCTCTATCGCCGTATTCAGATAGCCGGACTCTCCCAGTTCATCCCGGGCATGAATAAGCAGTTCCTGCCCGGCAGTTGTATGGGTCTTCATAATATCAAATTCTTCTTTTGTCAGTCTCCCCGGTTTGTTCAGGACAGCGTCCGGTATATGTATTTTCCCGATGTCGTGAAGAGGCGCTGCCACGATCATATCCTGCATATACCTGTCAGTCAGGATTTCTCTGCCGCCTTCCATTTTTTGCAGCTGCCTTGCGATCATCTCCACATACCTGGCCGTTCGTCTGATATGGCCGCCTGTATTATCATCCCTGTTTTCCACGATCTCCGCCATCATCGTAATGATACCGGACTGCATACCGGTAACCTGATTATGATAAAAGGAACGCCTGTTGCCCTGCATGATCAGCACAATAATGGTAATGGTCATGACAAACGCCGCTATACTGCTGATACCGATAAAAGAAGCCAGTCTGTGCCCATAATCCGTACTGCTCCTAACCATCTCCATGGCAGTGCTTTCTGTCTGCGCCGCCACCTCCGTGGCAAAAAATAACATCAGCACCCCAATTACCCAGAGCAGACATTTTTCCCCTCCCCGCAGACTTCTGTGCTTCACAGTCTCCCGGAACCAGCTTCGCCAGCTTTTTCCCTTTATATAAAATAGAATCATCAACAGGAACAGGCCGCCATACACTATAATCTGATATAGAGCCGTCTCCTGTCCTGACAACATGAGCAGGTATGGCGGCACAAGCAGGATTGGCACCAACAGCCCGTTAATGATACCCAGAATGGGAATCATCATAAGGAATCCCGAAAGCCGGTTC
>CAYUKT010000102.1:0-7972 GCA_964445285.1 uncultured Bacteroides sp.
TAACCTTACACAACTGTAAGCTACAACGTATAAAATGTAAGTTAAATCAATGGATGCGGACCTTCATATTTGATATCCTGATTTCAGAAAAGAAAACACCTCACGGTAATCCATGAAAAGGAGATATAAAAATATGAAAAAAGCATTTATGGCAACAGCTTGTATGGTAGGAATTATTGCAGTACGTATGATACTGTCAGTCGCTTTTAACGAACAGGCCGCAGAAGTATTTGGCAGAGTATCCATCAGTTTTTTGTTCTTTTATTTTATCTGCAGCTTGTCAAGAAACAGATTGAAAACAACAAACTAACAGTAACGGCGCAGGGGATAATTTTCCCTGCGCCACACTGTCATATTTCCAAAACCATGAATTTAATCTCTGTTCATCTCCGCAAGAAGCGCATCCATCTGCTCCTGCGTCATACCACCACCAAAGCTCATCGCTCCGCGCAGCGGCATATACTTGATCATTGCCATATTCATCTCTTCGCTGACAGCCTCTTTGGCCGCATCCGTAGAGCCGTCATCTCCGGAAGAGAATGCTTTCTTCATCTCGTCCAGCATAGGCTTGATCACCTGAGCTGCCTTGGGATCTTCCAGGATATCCATATAGATGGAATCCATTGTGTAATGCTTCTTCAGCTGCACGGTAGAGTTTACGGTGATTGTGCCGCAGACCTCAATATCGCGTGAGGACTGTCCGACCTCAATGGTAAACTCTCCGGTTTCCACATGCCAGTCGCTCAGTTCGCTATTCCAGTAAGCAAAAGCGCGCTTATCCAGTTCGAAGCTGACGTCTTTGCTCTCTCCAGGTGCAAGTTCTACCTTCTCAAAACCTTTCAGTTCACGCACAGGACGCAATACCGTGCTTACCTTGTCGCCTACATACAGCTGAACCACTGTCTTGCCGGCGCAGGAACCGGTGTTGGTTACAGTGATCGTTGCCGTCAATGTCTCCTGATCCGTAATCTCCGATGCGCTCAGGCGCAGATTAGAACATGCAAAAGTAGTGTAGCTCAGGCCATAGCCGAAGGGGAAGAGAACCTCCATATCCTTCTTGTCATAATAGCGGTACCCCACGAAAATGCCTTCCCTGTAGTCCGCCTCATTGCCTTCTCCGCCATAGTACAGATAAGAAGGATTGTCAGACAGTTTCACAGGGAATGTCTCCGGCAGATGTCCGGAAGGATTCACATCGCCAAACAAAACCTTGACAACAGCCATACCAACAGCCTGACCGCCTAAGTATGCTTCCAAAACACCTTTCACTTTATCAATCCAGGGCATCTCCACAGGAGAACCGTTGTGCAGCACCACAACCGTATTGGGATTAGCAGCCGCCACAGCCTCAATCAATTTGTTTTGGCAGGCAGGCATCGCCATATGGGTGCGATCGTAACCCTCGGACTCATAAGCATCAGGAAGTCCTGCAAAAACTACCGCCACCTTAGCTGCCTTAGCCGCCGCTACGGCCTCTGCGATCATCTCATCGGTGGCCTCATCCTTTTCCACACTGTATCCCTGCGCATAGGTAACTTTCAGGCCGTCAACCGCCTCCATAGCGGAAGTGGTCTTAAAGCAGTTGATATGGGAAGAACCGCCGCCCTGGAACCTGGGCTTTGTGGCAAACTCACCAATAAATGCAATTTCCTCGTCTTTGCACAGAGGAAGCACGCCCTCATTCTTGAGCAGAACCATACATTCCGCCGCAATCTGTGCGGAAAGCTGATGATCAGCTTCCTGATCCCATGGCGTCTCAGGCTTCGCGTTGTCAAGATACCTATAATTAATCGTGAGAATACGCTCTACTGCCTGATCCACAAGGGCTTCATCCAGCTTTCCCGCCCGGACAGCCTCCACAATCTTTTTATCATTAATGCCGCCTGATGCCGGCATTTCCAGATCCAGACCTGCCGCCACACCGGCTACACGATCGGATACTGCGCCCCAGTCGGACATCACATAACCTTCAAACCCCCATTCCCCACGCAACACATCAGTGAGCAGCCAGGGATGCTCGGAAGCGTAAGTGCCATTTAAGCGGTTGTATGAACACATCACCGTCCAAGGCTGTGCCTTTTTCACTGAAATCTCAAAAGCCGGGAAATAAATCTCACGCAAGGTACGTTCATCTACATTGGAACTCGAGCTCATGCGGCGATGTTCCTGGTTGTTAGCGGCAAAGTGCTTGATGGATGTACCCACATTACGGCTCTGCACACCATTGATATAGGAAGCTGACATTTCGCCTGCCAGATAAGGATCTTCTGAAAAATACTCGAAATTTCTTCCACACAGGGGAGAACGCTTGATATTCACAGCAGGGCCAAGGACCACGCTGAGTTTCTCATGCTGGCAGCTGTCTCCGATAGCCTCTCCCATGCGACCGATCAGATCCCTGTCAAAGGAAGCCGCGGTGGCACATGCAGCAGGCATACAGACCGCCTTGATGCTGTCGTTGATGCCAAGATGATCCACCTCTTCATCCTGCTTACGCAGACCGTGAGGGCCGTCTGAAACCATGACAGCAGGCACGCCCAGCCGTTCCACAGGTTTTGTGTGCCAAAAGTCCAGGCCTGAACACAGTCCTGCCTTTTCTTCCAGAGTCATCTTGGAAATAAGTTCTTTAATATCCATAAATCACACTCCTTTTTCAAATCTTATGAAACATGACAATATGGGACAAATTGAAAATAATATTACTGTGCATCGGTCAGCAGATCCACCGTGGACAGATCCCACTCCTCATGGATCTTGGGAACATCGCTGATCAGACGCTTGGTGTATGCCGCCTTCGGCTCCAGGATTACTTCATCAGCCTTACCGTATTCCACAAACTTGCCGTGCTCCATAATATACACGGTATCGGATATATAGTAAGCCAGACCAATATCGTGGGTGATGAAGATGACCGTCATGCCAATCTCATCGCGAAGGTTCAGCAGCATATCCAAAATTGTGGCCCTGGAGCAGGCATCCACCATGGACGTAGGCTCATCCGCAAGCAGAATCTTCGGCTTCATCAGGAAGATCCTGGCAATCATCAGACGCTGCATCTGACCGCCGGAAAGCTCGAAAGGATACTTGTTGGTAAGTTCCGCAAACTTCAGATTCACGAAGCTGCAGGCTTCCGTCATCATGGCAGTCTTCTCTTCCTTGGAAAGATTCTTGCCGCCACGCATGTTGATGCAGTCTAACAGCACAGAATCAATTTTGTGGAATGTGTTAAAGGAAGAGAATGGATCCTGGAAAATAGCCTGGATTCCTTTCCAATATTCTCTCTTCTTTTTACCGCTTGAAATATCCCTGGGCTTTCCCTGGAACAAAATCTCACCCTCAGTTGCATTTGACAGACCAAGCAGCATCTTGGAAAGCGTAGTCTTCCCGGAACCGGATTCACCCACTATGGATACAAACTCTCCCTCATGAAAATCAAAGTCCACATGATCCACAGCCACGGTCTTTTTATCGCCCATACCGAATACCTTGGTGACGCCACGTCCTGACAGACACAGCGGCTTATCTGTAAAATCCTTGTGTTCCATCACTTTTTCACTCATGGCTATACACCTCCTTCAGCTTATCCACACCCATCAGGCAGCGATACATGCGGTTTTCATCAAAAATTCTTTCAGGAATATTGGTATATCGGCAGTCCGCGGTAGCATACTTGCAGCGCTCCGCGAAACGGCAGCCCTCCGGAGGCCTCTTTAAGTTGGGCGGCGTACCGGGAATGGCCGTCAGTTTGTTGCCCCTGGTGCCTTCCTCGGGAACCAGGATGGAGTTCATCAGGCCATGGGAATAAGGATGTATGGGATCGAAAACCATTTCCTTAGCGCTTCCTTTCTCCACAATCTGGCCTGCGTACATGACCATGATATCGTCCGTCACATTGTACAACAGCGGCAGCTCATGCGTGATAAACAGCATAGACTTGATATATCCCTTCTCCATCAACTCACGCATCATCTTGATAACCATCTTCTGACTGGTAACGTCCAGAGCCGAAGACGGCTCGTCAGCGATCAGTACCTTGGGATTCAAGATCGTGGACACCGCAATAACGGTTCTCTGCTTCATACCGCCTGATAACTCCACGGCATGTTTATCCAGTACGGAAGGCGGCAGTCCAAGCTCTGCAAAACGGGCCTCAGCCATCTCCCTGATCGATTTTTTATCCCTTTTGGGATCATGGGCATGAACTACATCCTCCATAAAGCGGATAATCTTCTGGGTAGGATTTAAAGCATTCATAGCCGCCTGGGGAATATAAGCGATCTCGCTGCCCAGGATCGTCTTGCGGACATCATCCGGCTTCATTCCCGAAATATTGGTTCCGTCTATGATAATGTCACCGCTCATGTAGTGTAAAGGCGGAAAGTAATACCCCATCATGGAGAGGGCCAGGGTTGATTTACCGCAACCGGACTCACCGGCGATACCAAGGGACTTTCCCTCCTCAATAGAAAAGGAAACGCCATCCACCGCATACACATCCTCATGAAAACGGGTAATGTATTTTGTCTTGAGGTTTCTAACCTCCAACATAACTTTTCCCATAATGACCTCCTTAATCTCTCAGTGTCGGGTTAAATACCTGATCCAGACCGGTATTCATCAGGTTCAAAGAGAACGAGATGAGTGCAATCGTCAGAATAACAGGGAAATATGCCCACCAGGATCCATTCGTGTGTGCCGAGTAAAGCATTGCCCAGTTCATCATCAGACCAAGCGTAGGCACTTCGGTCATCTTGGGGCCAAGACCCAGCATACTGAGCTGTGCCTCAGCTAAGATACCTGAGGAAACCTGCAGAATGAAAGCCATCACCACATAGGATGCTATGTATGGCAGAATATCCGTCAATACAATACGCAGTAAACTGTGACCGGAAAGTTTGCTTAAGTTCACGTGATCACGGTTGCGCAGGGAAATCACCTGTGAGCGGACACTTCTGGTCGTCCATGTCCAGCTGGTCAATCCGATAACGCCGCCCACCACAGCGGCACCGCGCTGATCCTGACTGATAGAGTAAGTAATCAAAATCAACAGCACGAAGCTGGGAATTACCGTAAAGACATTGGTGATAAACATGATAATGTCATCCAAGACTCCGCCCACATATCCGGACAGAAGGCCTAAAGTAAGCCCGATCAGTGTTGCCACCGTGCCCGCCAACAAGCCAATCAAGATAGATGTTCCTATGGCGCTTACCAGTTCCTTCAGCACATCCCGGCCAAAGTTGTCGGTGCCTAACGGCAGGACTTTCACATTCACCACACTGCCAACATTGACATAATCCGTTTTATTCACCCGACCGGTCTCTTCCAGTTCGCCAGTCTCTTCATTCGTATCGGCAAGCACAATAACATCTGCACTCTGCAGCTCCTGTATGGATTTGTTCAGACGTTTAAAATAATTCGACTTAGCCTTGGTCATTCCTTTTATCTTAATGGACGAATCATAATTGGCGTTCCAAAGATCCATCATGGCATCCGTATCCTCTATGTCCAGATTGGAAGTATCAACCCCTGCAAGGTCAAACCACTCTACCATTGCCACCCTGTCTTCGGCGCTTAAGTATGCATCCAGACGCTTATCCTCCGCATCGTCAAGACGCATGGGCTCATATTTGGCCTTAGTAGCGTCATACAGGGAGACATAGGTGCCCGGTTTGGCAAAGGTGTTGACACCTATCATCTCCAGCGGATCGCCGGGGTTGATCAACGGATAGATAATCATCAATAACAATATCGCAGCAAAAATCACAAAGCCTCCCACAAATTTGGGAGAATGGAAAACCTGACGTAACGTATTTTTCATCTTCGTCCCTCCCTAATCAATTTGTGCGGCTTTAACTCTGGGATCAATGAAGCCGTAGACAATATCCAACGCAAAGTTAGCCAACAGAACCATGATCGTAATAATCAGTGTAGTAGCGGAAATCAAAGGATAATCCGCTGCGGTCACCGCCGCATACATGGTACTGCCCAGTCCCGGATAAGAGAAAATAATCTCCGCCACCAGAGCGCCGCCGATCATGGTACCTATGCTGAGAGCCAGACCGGTCACCTGAGGCAGCATCGCATTGCGGAACACGTAACCAACGATCTTACGGTCTTTGATGCCAAGAAAACGGGAATATTTAACATAATCTGCGTTCAACTCATAAATCGACATGGAACGCATACCAACAGCCTGCCCGCCAATGGAAATCAACACGATGGACCAGAAAGGCAGCTGATAATGGGAAATCACGGATTTAATGAAATCCCAGCTTAAGTGAGGAATCATATCAAAGGAATAACCGCCTGCAGTCGGCGCTATATTCAGGTAGACACCAAACACCACCAACAGGATTACCGCCATACCAAAAGCAGGAATATTGCCTAAGAATAAAAACACCGGAAGCAGCACTTTATCAAATCCTTTGCGGACATAAGCCGCAAGAGCGCCTAAGATATTTCCCAGCAGCCACCCTACTAAGATTGCCGGAAGCTGCAGCGCTATGGTCCAGCCGATGGCACTGCCAATAATATCGCTGACCGGGCGGGGATACTGACTGAAGGATAGGCCGAAATTGCCTCGAATTGCATTTTTACAAAATATAAAGAACTGTTGGTACATGGGCTTGTTGGTTCCGAATTCCTCCTGATAACGCTCATAAACCTGCTGCACCGCGGCAGCATCGCTGGTACCGGACATCAGCTTACCAGTGATGGCAGCAACAGGATCCGAAGGCATGAGCCGTGGCAGAACAAAATTCAAAATAACCGCCGCAAAAAAAGTGATAATAAACCAGATGATTTTTTTTCCGAAATATTTGCGGTAACCTTTCACACGTATTCCTCCTTTCAAATATTAATGTATGAGGCCATGCTCCGCCGGAGCATGGCCCCTTCCACCATACTTTAAATTACTTTTATATTACTGTACTAACTCGAGCTCATACAGAGCGGCAATACCATAACCGTCTGTACAGTCAGCAGGAGGAATATTACGTCCATCGTCTCCGGAAGGGAAATTGGTCCATACAGACTCATTTACCGCATGGAAAAGGGAAGGACGATACATCAGTGAGAAGCTGGGAACCTCAGTCAGATAAATCTCTGTCAACTGTGTATACAGATCTTTCAGTTCAGCCTCATCCGTGGTAAGAGGAATCTGCTTGATCAGCTTATCCGCTTCTTCGTTCTTATACTGACCCCAGTTACCGGACCAGTTATTCTGAACACCCACATAATCCATACCCATGAACTGGTTTACACGAGTCCAAGGATTGGACGGTGATGCAGCCTCAGGAGACCACATAAAGATAGCATACTCAGTCTGGTTAGGATCTGTAAATACGGTCTGATAAATATCATACTCAGGATAAAGTGTCGTAATCTCAACACCGATCTTCTCACCGGCTGCCGCCACGTCAACCATGGAAGCCTGCCAGTCAGACCAACCGTTCGGGCATACAGCATTCAGGGAGATCTTCTCTCCGTTCCACTCACGGTAGCCGTCTCCATCGTTATCCACGATACCTGCCTCATCCAACATGGCGATAGCGCCCTCGATGTCATTGCCTTCCCACTGCAGGTCAGCAACTTCACTTTGATTATACAGAGCCTGCTCACCATCGGTAGGGTTCATCAGAGAACGAGGAACATCCTTGAAAGTAGGAGACTGATTCGTCATAGCTGCAGAAATAATGTGATCATAATCAACTGCCATTGCAATTGCCTTACGCAGAGCAGGATTCTCTGCCAATACAGGCATATTCATGTTGTACCATGCGGTAGGCATCGTCAAACATACGCCGTAAGGAGCTTCCTCATAGTATGTAGAAATCGGAAGTCCGTCATTCAGCCACAGATCCTGGATATTACCAATGAACTGCTGGCAGACATCAACCTCACCGGCTTTCAGAGCAACTTCACCGGCCGCATTGTCAGCATACATTGCATGTGCAATGTACTTCGGAAC
>CAYUKT010000103.1:0-7917 GCA_964445285.1 uncultured Bacteroides sp.
AATTGTCAGTGAGCATTACAGCGGTGAAAACTTTGGCAATAGCATGATCATACGACTGACTTATCTTGCTACAGACCATACCCAGATACAAGTCTTTATGGCTTTGGAAGAAAGCCTTGTACTGCGGGCCGTAAGCGCTACTCTAAATATACCTCTGAATAAAATGGATAATCTGGTCATGGCTGTCGGCAAGGAACTCGCAGTACAGATCGTGGAACAGGTGAGCATCCATTGCAGCATGGCTTGGCAGTATCAGCTGGAAAACAGTCATTTCATAACGCCAGAACAATTCAGACAGGCATTTTATGCAGGAGCCTTTGATTATAGCTTACTTTTTAACACCGGATGCGGATATTTTGCCTTTGTCGTAAACGTTTGATTCTCCATGACAATATAAATCCTCAATGTTTTTTCCTTCTGACAATATACCATAATAACCAGACAGTAATTACCACAGCGATCGCAACGGCCATAATGCCAACGACACTTGCCAGCCCCTTTTCACCGGCACTATTCTCTGGGCTTTCTGTGATGTTTGCATCCTCAGACGGCCAGTCAATATAAGCGATTGCATACGAAGAAAATCTGTCGGTAGAAAATGTGATGGTATCCGCACTGTCATCTTCATCCAAAAGCTGCGCAAAATCCTGGCTGCCATCTTCCTTCGTATGTAATCTTAAGATATAAAACTCTCTATTATCTGCCAGCAAATGTTTCGGAACATTGATCACTACTTTCACTGTCTCCGGAAGTTTTTGAATTGCCTGCGCATCATCCTGTTCCGATTTTGTAAGGCGCACTTCAAAATACCGTCCAATCGTCATGCCGGGCAGCTTGTTTTGGGCAAATGCTTCTACTGTTTCCTGAGATTCCTCTCCATCGGTATCATCCACGGAAAAGTTAATAATTATTGGCACCTTTCCCTGCAGCATCTCCATTTTTTCCTCTTTTGTCAGAACCCTATCCCATATCACTTCCAGATTTTTGACACTGGGGTTTTCATCAAAGCCGCCGTGGGAAGTGGCCTGTTTCGTGTCCACAAAATCGTTATGGATGATCACTTGCAGATCCCCGATCCCAATAGCGCCATCCATCAATTCCATGTCATTGTCTGCCTCTATCAACTGTTCTGCTTCCTGTACGGAAATAGCAAGTGACCGCAAGGTACCAGTCACCTCTTCCGTATCATCTCCCTGCGTATCTTTTCCGTTCTTATCCGGCTGATCGTCCTCGTCCGTCTTATTGATCCCGTCTTTGCCATTTGTCTTGTCTTCCTGCGCCTGGCTGCCGTCATTTTCTCCCGGTTTCGGCACAAAATCGGCAGAAATGCTGTGATTTTCCCTGACATCAGAAAAACTGTAAGAGGAGACAGCCCCCACTGATTTACCATCCACATACACGGCATTGACGATATAGCCTTCCTGAGGCATGATCACATAGGACATCCCGGAACCTTCCGAAATACTGCTTTTCCCTTCCGGCACAATCTTGCCATTGGAGGAGGATACGGATGCCGTGATAAAGTAGGTCTTTTTTTGATCTCTCTCAAAAGTCGCCACAAGAAACATATCCCTGGAAAGGCCATTTACAGAATATTCAGGATCCTTACTGATGACATTGCTGTTCTCTGACCATGACACGAAACGATAACCGCTTGCCGGAACAGCCTTAATCTTAATATCACTTCCCTCATCATAAGTCCCCTGCCCGGAGACCGTTCCAGTAGAAGCCGGCCAGCCATTGAGCGTAAGCGTATATTGAATCCTCGAAAACACAGCAGTCAGATTCCTGGAACCTGTAATATTATCTAACTGCCATCTGCTGTCCTTACTCACCGTTGTCCCATTTTCCATCCAGCCGTCAAATCGGTAACCACTTTTTGCCACGGCTTCCAGCGTCATACTTTCTCCGTATTTCACGGTTCTGCCCTCAGTTGCCGTACCGGCATTGCTGTCATTAACGCTTATATTGACTTGGCAGTTGGCCGGTCTGAAGTCAGCTACATACACACCATCACTATGTATATTTTCTACCGTATACTGCGTGTTCCCGGAAACTTTATTGTTATTTATAAACCAGCCCTCAAAGACAAACCCGCTGTTCGGCGTGGCTGTAAGTACTGCCGAACCACCCTCTTTTACTACACCTCCCCCATATACAGTGCCGCCATTATCTGGAGAAGCCTTCACCTGTATGGAATAACTGGAAGTCTGTACCGTCACCAGCGCTGTGGCACTGTAGCCACTGTCCTGCTGCGAAACTGCTTTTACAGTCAGAGAAGAAGATGTTTCATCTGAACCTACATGCAGGATACCGCTGCCATCTATATAGGTATTCTGACTCATCTGCCCCTGAACACTCCATACGACTTCCCTGCTGTAATCATTCTGTCCTGCTACAGAAGCCACAAAACCATACGAAGCGCCCTTAGAGACCACCGTTGATACAGGAGAAACACTGACCGAAGTTATTGCAGCTACGGGCTGACGGGTTTCTGCATTGTCCGGCATAGGATATGCTCCCGATCCAATTTCTGACGCACGGCATGCAAGCACATTGGAAAAAAGCATTTGTGTTATCAATAGATATACTCCCAGACAGCCTATAATTCTTTTTCTCATCTTTGCCCTGTTTCCCTTTCACGCTTTCGTATTAACGTTCCATTCCTTTTGATCACTGCATCTGATCATATTAATTTTAACACAAAGCCATATGATATAAAATAGTGTTTCCATAGATGTATCAAACAACAACGGAGAGTCCTTAAACTCTCCGCCCAGAATGTTTATTCATATTAAGTTTCATTTTAATTCATTCTAGTTGATACCTGTAATCCCCAGTTTCCCATCCACCGACTGAAAGATAATATTCGGCGTGGCATCTCCCATAATAAAGCCCGCCTGCGTTTCTTCCAAAGCCGAAACATCCACCGCCTCGATCACCGCACACCTTTCTTCTGTAAAGAGAACATCGCTTCCCAATTCCATAAAAGCATCCCTGTTTTCTACAACTTCGCTATTTACTGCAAGCGGATAGGAACAAAGATCCGCAAGCGCTTCCATATCTTTTGCCGCGACAGCCTCCTGAATCTGTGCTGCAAATCCTGCTGGGCCTTCAGGCTGCTTATCCGCTGCTGCCTCCTGTCTTCCACACCCCGCGCAGGCCAGAATCATAGCGCCTGCCGCCAGTACGCATATTAACTTTCTCATTGACATATCCTCCCGTTATTTTCCTTATTTCTCAAAAATCGCCCGACAATTTTTGTAACACAGATTGTCGAATCTGCATCTATTCTATTCTTTCGACATTTTTATGTCAATTCTCTTTTTTCACATTTTGTCTTGGATTTTTCGCAATCAAGTGCAAATTTTCCGGTTTAAATTAGTTGATAAACCATACCAAAGCCCGGTATAATTTTAGTAATATTTAGTTTGACCACGGGACGGATTTTGCGCCTTATTAAAATGAAAGGAATGAATATATTTCATGAAAATAACGATTTGTGATGACAGTATTAAGGATTTACTTAAAATAGAAAAATTATTGTTAAAATACAAGTCCCTACATCCGAACAAAGATTTTGAACTCGAGAAATTTTCCGACCCTTCCAGAGTGTACCAGAAGATATTGGAGGGAAAACTTACAGATATCTATATCTTGGATATGCTGATGCCAAGACGGACGGGGATCGATCTTGGCAAACAAATCAGAACGTCCAGCCACGAGAGCGTGATCATCTATATTACTGCATCCGATGATTATGCCCTGGATGCCTACGAGGTACATGCCGTAAGATACCTTTTAAAACCGATTGATGAATACAAACTTTATGAAGCACTGGATTATGCCCTGTCCTATACAAAAGTGAAATCAGAATCCATGTATCTGATCAAGACACAAAACGGATTACTGCAAAGACCCTATTCCAAAATAGAATACATCGAAAATATCGGCAGAAAACAGGAAGTGCATATGTCTGATGGAGAAACCCTCAAAAGTCTTTTTATCAGAAAGTCTTTTGAAGAAGAGACAAAAGAAGCCGCTATAAGGGAAAATTTCCTACAGGTCCACAAATCCTTCCTTGTCAATCTAGACTATGTCAAACAACTGACATCAGACAGCATCATCATGGAATCCGGAAAACAGATTCCTGTCAGCAAGGCGAAAGCGGCACGAGTCAAAAGGGAATACCTTCTCTTTGTCTCCGAAAAATACAAATAGATGCGTGGTTTAAAAAAAGTAAATTCCTTCGGAATTAACTTTGCGAGATCCGCTTCGCGGACTCGAATAAGCGGAGAACTTTCCTATACCCATAAATTATGCGCAGAAATGAGGATTAGAATGATCTATGTTAAAAATATATCATATTTGCTAAGCCATATATTTTTTATGGTTTTTATCTATCTGTTTCTGATCCATCGGTATTCCCAAAAGAAAACAGCCGCTATTTGTTTCGTCTCCTGCACAGTCATGAACCTGCTAGACTGTCTGAAACTGAATCTGTTTCCAGACAGCGCTTTGATCTATTTCTTCACAACGATACTACAAATTTCCATAGCGCAGCTTACCGGGCTTTTTATCTCCAAGAAAAGAGACAGCAGAGTACTGTTTATCAGTCTGAGCGCTTCCAACTATGTCATTATAGGCAGTATAACCGCCTCCATCCTGTACATTCTTACAGGCAGCCTCGGCCTTGCACTGGCAGGAAATCTTCTGATGCATCTTGCCATCTTACTAGTGCTTTTTTATAAGATCGGAGGTATTTTTCATAGATTTTGTGAGCGGGATCTTGGAAAAAGTTGGTGGGAACTGTGTCTGATTCCCGTTTTCTTTTTCTGCAGCTTTTCCTGCCTTGCTTTCTTTCCCTATACACTTTATGAATATCCCCAGAACATTCCTGTCAGTATATTCCTAATGATCACAATGCTTGTATCTTACATAGTCGTTCTGCGCTATCTGGATAGCGTGGATAAACAAGCCGATGAATATTGGAAAAATGTAATGTTTGGATCCTATATCAAGGGTCTGGAAAGCCAAAATTACCTGCTGGAACAATCCGAGCAGAATCTTAAGATACTGCGTCATGATATTAGACATTATTCCATGATGATCGATTCCCTGATGGATCAGGGCGAATATGACGAAATCAGAAACATAACCGGACACATCCATGAGGTAGTCAATGAAAATAAGGTTGATCGGTACTGTGAAAATTTGATCATAAATACACTTCTCGCCCAAATGGTCGGCCAGGCAACCGCCTTTCATATCGCACTGCACCTTGATGTGATAATACCCAAGGAGATTCCCGTTAATGAATATGCATTTGCGATGGTCCTTGCAAATCTATTAGAAAATGCTGTATTCAGTGCCAAAAATGCCGCATCATCCAATAAATATATAAATGGCAAAATACACTGCACGGCAGAATATCTGTTGATTGATATGGTAAACGAATGTACGGACGAAATCATTTTCGACTCCATAACCGGGCTTCCCAAAAGTAAAAAAGGAAAAGGACATGGTCTTGGAATGAAGAGCGTACAGGCTTTCTGCGACAAACTGGGAGGAAATATCGACTGTTACTGTGAAAATGACCAGTTTAGGATTATTTTGTTTGTGAAGCTATGAGGAGACGCAGTCGTAATTCAATCCCTTTGAATCAAAAAAGTATCCTCAAGCAACAGCCAGTTTGGACGGAAAAACCGCATGATCTGCCAGTATCCCATCCCTCTCAGACCATATGTTGGCAAAAGAGAGAACTTTTCCTGATAGCTTCTTACATCCTCGAACCATACTTCGTGAAGCTGACCATCTTTTTCATACTGAAAAAAAGGCGACATGGCCACTTCATCAAACTGAATGGGAACACCAGCTTCTATGGCAATCCGTACAGCCTCCTGATTGCTTACGGTCGTTGCCCTTGAAGCGCCTTGCACAAAGGGCAGCGTCCAATCATATCCATAATTGGGGATTCCCAAATCTATTATAGCCGGATCGATGCGGGTGACGGCATATTCCACCACCTGCCGTACCTTATTGACGGGAGCCACGGCCATGGGCGGACCATAGGTATAGCCCCACTCGTAAGTCATAAGCAGGACACTGTCGGCCGCTTCTCCTAAAAGTCCATAATCCTTTCCCTCATACAAAAGTCCTGCCTGCGTATCAGAAGTTTTGGGCGCCAGAGCCACGGAAACATGATATCCATAAGGAGATAGAAAATTCCTGACATCCGCCACAAAATCGGCAAAAGGAATCCGATCCTCAGGCCGGATATATTCAAAGTCAATATCTACACCCTGAAAATTCTTTATCTGGACAGTCTCCAGAAGATTGTTGAGGAGATTTTCTTTGGCAGACTGATCGTTTACCACAGCAGTGATCAGAAAATTATTGAAATTTCCATCAGGCCCAAGCGGCGTCAGGGTAAGAACCGGGCGCACACCCTCCGCAATTGCTGCATTGATCATAAACGAATCATCAAGCATCGGCGGCACCAACTCCCCCTCTGTGGTGAAACCATACGAGAAAACAGAAAGCGAGGACAGGTAGGGAAGCGTTTCATTTAATGTGTCTTGCTGAATAAACGGGTACGCATAGCCATTCACCCAAGCCGGATAAGAGGGTACGGAAGGTTCCCCCACAGATAAAAGAAGCGCCTGGCCCACTGCCAGGGAATAAGGATAGACAAGTTGATTATTATAAATAACGGAAGATACCGCAATCCCATAATTCTCAGCGATGGAATCCACGGTATCTCCTGATTTTACCACATATATTTCCATAGATCATTCCTGATGGCTTTTGTTTTATTTTATGCAGAATGATGCGTATGGGCACTATTTATGTTTGGTCAAGTCAAAACATCCGCCTTACAATATTTTTCACTTCCGAAAGGTACATCCTCCCAAACATATTCAGATGATTCAGGAGATGATAAAGATTATACACATCACGGCGGTGTTCATATCCCGGTTGCAAAGGCGATACTTCCTGATAAGCGTCATAAAAATCCTGCGGGAATCCCCCGAACAACTCTGTCATTGCAAGATCTGCTTCCGCATGTCCCACATAAACCGCTGGATCGATCAGCCATGCCCTTCCGTTATTTCCTGTGATAACATTTCCTCCCCACAAATCGCCATGCAGCAGGGACGGATATTCCGGCTCCACAAGAATCTCATCCAAATGATCAAGCATCCGGCCAATTCTTTTCCAATCCTCTTTTTCAAAATATCGTTCGGCATCCCGAAACTGCGGCTCAAGACGGCAGTCACGGAAAAACCCTGTCCAACTGTCATATCCCGCATTAATCTGCCTGCGCCTGCCAATATAATTATCACCGCCAAAACCATATTTACCGCTTGCAATCAATCCAATCGTTGACGCGCGATGCATGTCGGAAAGCTGCCTCGCAAAATCTTCCCAATAATCTGCGCTGCGACTCTTGCCAGAAATAAATTCCAACAGCAAAAAGGAATATCCGCCTCCGTCCTCGTCCGTTCCAAGGCCAAGAATCTGCGGCGTACCAATGGCTTTCGTCCGGGCAATAGCGCGCAGCCCTGCTGCCTCCGCAGTAAAAAAAGAAGTGTTTTCCTTTGTATTGGATTTCATGAAAATGCGCCTACCGCCCGTCAGCACTAATCCGTAGGCTTCGTTGATATCGCCGCCGGATATGCGGCTGGCCTTTTCAATTTTGGTTCCCTCTCCGAACAGCGAACATATCGCGCCTGTTAAAGAAGTAAAATCATCAAGATTCTCTTTTCTATCCTTCTGTAATGTCGACATATGATTACCACCGATCACGATTTGAAATCTTCCCCTTACAATACAACACCGCCGTCAACGTACTGATAAACGTGGCCACAATCGCCGGGGCAATGATTCCCGCTGGATTCACGCTCCCGTACTGCT
>CAYUKT010000104.1:0-2103 GCA_964445285.1 uncultured Bacteroides sp.
GCGCTCTGGTGTAAGATGACGGGAACGGATATTCATCACATTGGGGATTCCGGTTATGTGGGGATGGCGCTGCCGGAGAATATCATGGCGTATTCCGTAGCCATTCGCGGTATCCGGCATACGTATCACCGGATGGCGCAGTCTATTAACCGATAGGCAGGAAGCTGCATTTGGATATTTATGGTAATTTTGCTTCTCATCTGGATGTCAAAAAATTAGGTGGTCAGGGGTAAGCTGTATTGATTTATGTTTTTTGTGAGCGTATAATAAATAAAAGATATACAATTAAAAGAATACGAAGTTGTAGTGACAGCAGGGGGAATATACTATGAAAATCAAGGTGAGACGATACAGTATCCGATGGAAAATATTGATTCCGGCTACTGTTTTGATCATTGCCATGTGCGTGATCATAGGGTTAAATTCCTATATCCGCATCAAAACGGGCATGATCCAGATGGGAGTGGAAGAGGCGCAGATGGCGGCCTCCATTGCAGGATTTGTGGTAAGTGGCGATGAACTTTCTGGGGTGGAAAAGGGTTTTGAGAGCACGGAGGAATATCAGATTAATCGGACTGCCCTCAGACAGGTGCAGGATCTTTGCGGTATCGCTTTCCTCTATACGCTGCATACGGACGATAACGTTCGGCTTTATTACGGAATAGATACGGATGACAGCACAAACCAAAAGCGTCCCGGAGATGCTTTCGAGGGAGAATATGCAGAATTTGCAGAGGTGTTTGCAGGGAAGGAATATGTACAGGACTATATCGATGAAACAGCGGACGGCAGTCTGATCTCCGCCTATCTGCCGATAAAGGACAGTACCGGCAAGGTGGTAGCCATACTGGGATGCGATTATGACGCTTCCTATGTGGTCGGCCGGATTGAAGGCGCACGCAACAGTATATTGCAGATTTCCGCTATCTGTCTTGTGATCACCCTTCTGATACTGAATCTTGTTGTCAACCGTATGATGCGGAGCCTGAATAAGGTTGACCGCAAAATATATGATCTGGTACATAACGAGGGGGATTTGACGCAAAAGCTGAACATTACATCCGGGGATGAGTTGGAACTGATTGCGGAAAACATTAATACGCTGCTGGAATATATTCGGGGCATCATGTTAAACATCTCCCGGAACTCTGCACAGCTGGGAGCGTCCACCGGAACGATCGCAGATAGTCTGGTCAGTGCCAAGGATAATATTTCGGATATATCCGCTACCATGGAGCAGATGAGTGCGGCCATGGAGGAGACCAGTGCGTCTTTGTATCAGGTAGATGAGTCGGTGGCCCATATTACGCAGAGCATCGGAAGTATTTCCGGGATGGCTTCCAGCGAACGGGATGCCGCTGCGGAAATTATGAAAAAGGTACAGGGTATTTATGAAACGGCGGAAGCTGACAGAACAGAGGCGGCGCGGCAGGCCGCGGAAATGTCAGAAAATATGAACGAGCGGATTCAGCGTTCCAGGGCAGTGGAGCAGATCAATACCCTGACGGCAGAGATTATCAATATCACTGATCAGACAAGCCTGCTTGCCTTGAATGCAAGTATTGAGGCGGCGAGGGCCGGTGAGGCCGGCAGAGGATTTGCGGTGGTAGCCAGCGAGATCGGATCGCTGGCGGATAATTCCGCAAAGGCGGCTGAGGAGATTCAGAAAGTCAGCAAGGAGGTAATCCACGCGGTCAATGAGCTGGCCAGGGAATCGGAACAGATGATCCGCTTTATGAATGAGACGGCGATGACCGGTTATGAGAATCTGCTGGACAACAGCTTGCATTATAAAAATGATGTGGGTCATTTGAGCGAAACCATGAGTGGGTTTGCGGAAGAGAGTCTGGATTTGAATAAAAATATCGACAGCATCAAGGAGGCTGTGGATGCCGTCAGTATAGCCGTGGAAGAGAGTGCCAAGGGCGTTGTCAGTGTCACGGAAATGGCCTCTGACATGTCTGTGAGTATGGAAAGCATCAAGGGCGAGGCTGAGAGCAATAAAGAGATTGCAGGACAGTTAGAGGGAGAAGTTCAGAAATTCAGGTTATGATCCGGAAAGCTGTGAAAACGAGGATGGCGATGGATATACTGCGGGAAGGG
>CAYUKT010000104.1:2203-7915 GCA_964445285.1 uncultured Bacteroides sp.
TATGATCCGGAAAGCTGTGAAAACGAGGATGGCGATGGATATACTGCGGGAAGGGGAATGAAAGTGTCCGAGAAGAGGAGAAATCATATGGTACGGGAAGCAGTCAGGGAGGATTTGGGTCAGGTACTGGAATTATATTTATGTCTGCACGAAAAATCCATTCCCTCGGAGTCAGAGCATCTGACCCACACCTGGGAGCAGATTTTACAGGACGAGAATCATCATCTGATCGTGAATGAGGTGGATGGTAAGATTGTCTCGTCTTGTGTGTGCGTGATCATTCCCAACCTGACTAGGAATGTGCGGCCCTATGCTTTTATCGAAAATGTGGTTACGCACTCGGATTATAGGAAGCAGGGTTTGGCTTCGGCTTGTCTGGCGTATGCACGGCAGATTGCGCAGGAGAATCATTGTTATAAGATGATGCTACTGACCGGGAGTAAAGAGTCTGGCACGCTGGAGTTCTACAGGCGGGCGGGTTACAATAGCACGGATAAGACCGCATTTATACGGTGGATGGATATATGAAAATTTCTTCTTTTTTGTATTTTGCCAGATTTGGCATGGAAACTTTTCTGTGGAAAGACGGCGGTATGGGACTGCGGGATCTGGTAATCGAGGCGAAAAAGATGGGATTTCTGATCGTAAATGTGGTCACCAATGGTACCTTTCCCCTGGATCTGCCGGAAGCGGATTTGATCTTATTGAGCCTGGACGGGGACAGGGAGTGTCATAACGCAATCCGGGGCGATACCTATGACACGATTATGGCCAATATTGAGAAGGCCACATCTTATAATATCTGTTTCTATATGGCAGTCAATCAGATTAATCAGGGCGCCATTCGGGATGTGTGTCTGACGGCAAGGCATATGCCCCATGTACGGGCAGTCTCTTTTAATTTCCACACGCCTTATCCGGATACCAAAGAGCTGGCCCTTAGCAGGGAAGAGAAAGCGGCCTGCTGTGAGACGATCACACAGATGATGCGGGAGGGCGCACCGGTCTTTAATCTGAAGAGTGCATTTCCGTATCTGATTGACAATAAATTTTCTACGCCCTGTCATCAGTGTGTCGTGATAGAAAACGGTAAGGTGAGTACCTGTGGACGCTGTATCGAGGTGCCGGGATTGTGCGAGCAGTGCGGTTACTTTTTTGTGGCGGAATATACTCTTTTGTTCCGCGGGAATATCAGGATTATGATGGAGATGCTTAAGACTTATTTAAAATACATATAGGATGCAGGATGAGTGCGATTACAAATTTGACAAGAACATGGCTGACTCACTCGGTCAAGCCATTTCTTTTTATAAATGAATATGACCAGGTGCTGCCTTATGAGGCCTGTGAGAATCTGGGCTTGTATATCCATATCCCTTTCTGTGAGAGTATCTGTAATTTCTGCCCTTACTGCAAGACATTGTATTCCGAAAGGCTTTGCAACCGTTATCTGGATGCACTGCTTGAGAAGATTCATAGAGTGGGCTGTCAGATGGAGGGGAAAAAGACGGTCACTAGTTTGTATTTTGGCGGCGGGACGCCTGCTTTGGCGGTAGACAGGATTGGGGAAATCATCGAGGCGGTCAAGGAGCATTTCATCATCACAGAGGGCATCGGGGTGGAACTGCACCCGGACAATGTGAGGGTACCTGTACTGCGGATGCTGCAGGCGGCTGGGGTCACAAAGATCAGCATTGGGATTCAGACTTTTGCGGATCTGCGGACAGACATTGATACCGCTTTTGCAAAAGGGGCAAACCATATTGCCATTTATCCCTTTATCGATTTTACTTTTACCCAGAGTCCTGTCCGGGCCCTGCCCAAGAAGCAGAAACGGAAACTGCTGGACGATATTACAAGATATTGTCTGAGCCAAGGATATGTCCGCAGTTCCATCTGGACCTTTGCGAAAGAAGAGAAGGCCGGATATTCTTCCATGACCAGGGATAATTTCCTGGGATTTGGCTGTTCAGCGACCACGCTTTTAAAGGAACAGTTTAAGATTAATACCTTTTCTGTGGAAGCCTATTGTGAGAGGATCCAAAGCGGTAAACTGCCCACATCCCTCACGCTCCGTTTTACCAGACGGCAGCGGATGGTCTATTATCTGTTCTGGACTGCTTACAGTACCTGGGTAGATGCTGCGGATTTTGAAAGGTTTTTCGGAGTCCCGTTGAAGCGGATGTATGGGACTGCGCTGCTGATGGCGCGGGTGTTAGGGTTCGTGACTTATCAAGACGGGATCTATAGGATGACGCTGAAAGGTGCATTTTATTATCATTATTATGAGAATTTCTATACGCTTTCATATATAGATAAAATGTGGGGCATCATGCGCAGGGAAGATTTTCCGGAACAGATCCGGCTGTGAGATGTCAACTGTAAGGACGCGGAATGGAGAGAGTTTGCTGCTTATCATGCAGGTGGCCCTGCTAGTGGGGATTTATGGATGGCTGATTGAGTATGTATCATTGTTCTCAGTATTTATGGCGGTGTTTACGCTGTTGATGATCATTTATCTGTTTAATTGTGATATGGATGCAACGGCAAAGCTGACATGGATGTTCATGATTGCCCTGTTTCCGCTGCCTACGGCCTGTTTTTTGTCCTTTACCCAGACCAATGCAGGACACAACAAGATCAAGAAGCGGGTGGCGGAGCTGATTGCCAGTACCAAAGAAGCTATCCCGCAGTCGGAGGAAGTGATCCGCCAGGTGAGGGAAGATGGTTCTGGTGTGGCCGCGCTGGAGGCATATCTGGGACGGGGAGGCTGTTTCCCGGTCTTTCAGCATACGGAGGTGACCTATTTCCCACTGGGTGAGAAGAAATTTGAGGCGATGCTGGAAGAATTGCGGAATGCACAACAGTATATTTTTATGGAGTACTTCATTATAGAAGAGGGCTATATGTGGTGCAAAATTCTGGAAGTGCTGATCGAGAAAGCGAAGGCGGGGGTAGATGTCCGTGTCATGTATGACGGGATGTGCGAGGTCATGCTGTTGCCGTCTGATTATACGAGGCGTCTTTCCAAACATGGGATTAAGGCAAAGGCTTTTTCTCCTATTCTTCCGGTGATATCGTCCCATTATAATTATCGTGACCACCGTAAAATCCTGGTGATTGACGCCAAAGTTGCCTTTAACGGAGGCGTCAATCTGGCGGATGAATATATAAACCGGGTGGAAAAGTTCGGGCACTGGAAAGATACGGCATTGATGATGAAGGGGGAGGCAGCAAAAAGTTTTGCATTGTTGTTTTTGCAGATGTGGAATATTGATGAGAAAACCCCGGAATTTCTCCCCTATCTGGAAAACGGCGGCTATCGCCCGGAACATGCGAGCGGTTATGTGATGCCTTTCGGGGATTGCCCGCTGGATGAAGATAAGGCAGGAGAGGTGGTGTATATGGATATCCTGAACCGCGCCAACGATTATGTGCATATCATGACACCTTATCTGATCCTGGACGGGGAACTGGAAGCATCTCTGAAATATGCGGCGCAGCGGGGGGGTGGACGTGAAGCTGATCCTGCCGGGTATCCCGGATAAGAAGGCGGCGTATGCACTTGCAAAATCCCATTATCAGACATTGATAAATGCAGGTGTGAAGATTTATGAATATACACCAGGCTTTGTCCACGCAAAGGTCTTTGTGAGCGATGATGTCAAAGCGGTGGTGGGCACCATCAACCTGGATTACCGCAGCCTTTACCATCATTTCGAATGCGGTACTTTCCTTTACCGGGCAGACTGTATTGCAGAGATTGAAAAAGACTTTCAGGATACCCTTGTAAAGTGCCGCAGGGTTACCCAGGAGAGCATCAAGAAAGAGAAGATGAGTTATAAACTGATGGGTGGTTTTTTGAAATTTATTGCGCCTTTGATGTAATCTGATTTGCGCAGAATAAACCAATCACGCATACCATAACGGCTGTAGGGATCAGGACCAGCGGAACCGCATCCCGGAATCTGTCGAAAAGAAAGCCGTATACCATCTGTCCTGCAGGCTGTACACATAAGGTAATTGCCGATGTATAGGCCATTACCTTGCCGATCAGGTGGTTTGGTGTCCTTTGCTGGATCAAGGACACGGCATAGATGGAGAAGATGCTGATGGCAATCTGCATGCCGCAAAAGGACAACAGGATGATGCCATATTTGATAAGCGGACTGGCCGGAAGTAGAAAGGCGGTTCCGGCTGGCAGGATGAAAATTCCCAGGGAGGCAAGCAGGGCAGGGATGCTGCGAGTTGTCAATTTGGAGCTGAGAAGTCCGGCTATGACGCTGCCGATGATGGTGGCGATCGCCAGAGCGCTTTCTGCAGCGCCATAGTATCTGGCATTCAGCAACAGGACCGTGCGCACCAGAAAGGGAAGTCCCACCATAAGGATTCCCATTACAAAAAATCTGGAAACAGCGGTTAAGAGCAGCAGCTTAGCCACAGAGGACTGTTCCTTGAACATATAGTGCATACTTTCCATAAAGTCCTGACGGATGACGGAGAGTATGCTTTTATTATGTGCGGGACGCTCATAAGGTAAACGGATGAAACATTCAAGCAGAGCGGTGGCAAAGAAACAGCCCACACTGGCGAGCATCACGGGACGCAGGCCGAAAGCGGCATATAAGATACCGCCCAGCATGGGCGCTGTCAGATAGGACAGAGAAGCAATCTGGTTTACCACAGCGTTGCCCTTTACGATATTGTCTCCAGTCAGCATTGTGGGAATGCAGGCTTGTACGGTCGGGGTCTCAAAAGCGCCTAAGATGGACAGGAGGATGAGCAGAACGCTGATTACGGCCAGGTCGTTCCGGCCGGATAGGAGCAGAACGGCACACAACACAAAAGCGCCGGACAACGTATCCAGGGCCACCATGATATTGCGGCGGTTACATCTGTCTGCAAGGATGCCGCCGAAGGGGGAGAGCAGGATGGTGGGAATGGTTGCAAGGGAAAGGATGCCTGCGAACACGGCGGCGGAACCGGTCACGTCCAGCACAAACATGGAAAGAGCCAGTTTGAGGATAAAATTACCAAATAGAGAGGTCAGCTGGCCTAAGATCAACAAGATGAAATTGGGGGTAAATAATTTTTGTGTCATAACGTGGATCCTCCTTTCTCTGCAAGGTCTGTTATCAGCTGTTTCGTGAAAGAGATACTGTCTGCATCATAGAGCGGCAGGCCCATTTGGGATAACACTTCCACAACAAAACGGTACTTATGGAGAAGTTCTTCTTCGGTTGCTGGAAAAACTGACGGGAGCATCCAGAAGTTGATCAACGGCAGCAGTTCGGACAATTCTTTCGGGTATTCTGTTTTGATAGAACCGTCCCGTATGCCTTCTTCCAGCAGTTCCAGCCACAGCGGTGTCAGGACGCGCCGGTTTTCTTTGATGGCGGAGGCCAGGATACGGGGATCTTGTAAGATGGAGACTGCCTGCATATTGATAGCGCTGCGTTTCTCATCCGATTGATTCAGGTTGAGTAAGGCGCGAATCTTTTCCAGGCCGTTTAGATCCTCCCGTTTCCTGACGGCGTCAAAGGGATTGTTTGCAAAAAACAGCTGGTTTCCCAGGGCATGCATGATTTCTTCCTTACTTTGAAAAAAGCGGTAGAACATACCCTTGGCACCGCCTGCAAGTTCCATGATATCGGAGACGGAAGATGCCTCATAACCTTTGGTAAGGAAGAGGGATTGTGCGGCATTTAGGAT
>CAYUKT010000105.1:0-7899 GCA_964445285.1 uncultured Bacteroides sp.
ATGATGTATGTTATGGATGATGTGAAAGAGATGGGTAATATTAGCATGGATAGTTTTATGGGACTTCCTGGTGTGTATGATATGGGCAGTGGGATGATGCAGATGGGTGCCATTGTGGTGGCAGCAGCGCTGGCAATATGGGTAGCGGCGATCGTAATCTGTGTGAAGGTGACGAAGAAGAGGGATTATGTGTAAAGATATGTTTGAGGAAAAAGGAAAAGGTGAGTAGAAGTATCTTGACTTATATAGGCAGCCTATATATAATAAGAGTATATAGGTTGCCTATATAATTTTAAAAAGATATCGCAAGGATATACATTGGTATTGATGGCGGAAAAGTCGAGAAAAGGAGGGAAACCCTTATGGCGGTAGATAAAAGCCTGGTATCGGGCAGCATGGCGATGCTTTTATTGCAGCTTTTGGAAGAGCGGGATTTATATGGTTATGAGATGATCGAAACGCTGCGGGAGCGTTCTAATCAAGTGTTTGAACTGAAGGCAGGAACCTTGTATCCGCTTTTACACTCTCTGGAAGAGAAAAACCTGGTGACAGCCTATGAGCGGGAGGTATCCGGGAAGGTGCGGAAGTATTACAGCATCACCAGGGAAGGCAATCATTTCCTGCGCAGGAAAAAGGAAGAGTGGAAAGAGTACACGGCGGGTGTGGAAGGTGTGATCGGAGGTCTGGCTTATGGATATGTGTGAATACATAGAAGCGGCGACCTCGCAGATCCGCGCCAGACGGGCCCGCGATATGGTAGCGCGGGAATTGACGGCCCATATGGAAGATCAGACGGCATATTACAGGGAGCGGGGTATGTCGGAGGCGGAAGCGGAGAGGGAAGCCGTGCGGCAGATGGGGGATCCGGTGGAAGTAGGCATTTCCATGGATCAGATTCACAGGCCGCAGACGGACTGGAAGATGATCATTATGCTGGCCTTTCTGTGTGTGCTGGGACTTTGTCTGCAGACTGCGTTTAACAGGGAAGTCCTAAAGGCGCAGCTTTTGCAGGCAGGCGCACCGGTTGTTTTAGACTTGTTTTCCGGGGTGCCGAGAATTCTTTTGTTTGTATTGCCTGTGGCGATAATATTGGGTATTTTGGTCTGTGTGATGGATTATACAGTGGTTTTACGGCATGTGACCTGGTTTATCTGCCTTGTGCTCTTTATTTTATGGATGGAGGCTCTGGTCATCTGGGGTGAATTCAGCGGGCCGGTGTTATTTCAGATGAACTGGTATTATCTGTTGGTACCGCTTTATGCGAGTCTTTTATATCGGTACCGGGGCAGGGGAATACGTGGGTTTGCGGGCGGAATTTTTCTGTTGGTGATGCTGCAGGCAGTCATGGGTTTCCAGATGGGGATGGGGATCCTGTCGATGACCAGTTTTGCCGGCCTGCGGTTTAGCTTAGTGCTGGCAATGATGTTAAGTGTGGCTGTGATGTGCGGATGGTATGGGGAACGAAAGAAGGGCAGGCTGATATGCCTGTGGGGCGGCGCTCTGTTGGCGTTTTGCATGGCCGCTTTGTGGATGCTTTTGCGGGGCGGATTTCGGTCTGAACGGATCCGGGCCATTCTGCATCCTTACGATTATGCAAACAGCGGCGGTTATTATGTGGTGATGGTCCGGGGCTGGCTGGGCAGATGTACGCTGTGGGGTAATCCCGGGGCGGCGGCACAGTATGCGCAATATTATGCGGACGCTTATTTTACAGACGGATCATTTGCGGCGGGCAGTGGTAATATACTGTATCTGTTTTTACGCTATGGTATTGTGCCCGGCATCATCGTGTGTTTGATCTTTTTGGGGTGTATCGGTTATTTTCTCTATAGATGTCTGCGGCAGAGGAATCAGCTGGGATGGGTGACGGGAACCGGGTGCTGTATGGTATTTTTGGTGGAATTTGCTGGATATCTGATGAGTAATCTGGGGGTACTGCCTTGCTATGCAAAACTCCCGTTTCTCTCCTATAATGGTATAGATATCGGTGTATGGGCCGTATTGATGGGAATTGTGTTCAGTATTATCCGTTACCAAAATCTGCTTCCGGCAGAGCATAAAGGCACAGCCCCCAAATACAGATATCGTATAAAGATAGAAAAAGTAGCATTATAGAAAAAATAGGCCAGATTTAGTGAAATTCCAGAACATTCTTCTTGCAACGCGGTATACTTTACAGTATGATAGATACAATAGGCAGTCCAAATAATAGTCAAAGACTCCGCCGCAAGCAGTGGGGCATCAAGATTGAAGAGGAGTCTTTGACCCTCGCGGCAGTCGCCAAATGCCTGCAAGCAGTCACTTGGCTCGTTGCTCGCGGGAGTAAATGGGTTGACGAAGAATATAACGTTTTGCTGTGAGGAGGAGAGGCATGAAGAAAGAATGGAATGTAACTGACGGTACGGGTAACATGCATCATATTACGTACAAGGCCGGCGGCTTCGGTGGCGCAAAGTACATAATTGATAATGATACCTACAAATGCAAATCCAAAAACTGGTTCGTAATGTTGGCGGATGTTCAGATCAGTATGCCGGGTGCAGATTGTAATCTGGTAGTGGTCGGTAACAGCGTAAGACTTGCAGTTAATGGTGTTTACATTGATGACAATACACCGTATGAACCTGTAAGAAATATGCCTAAGTGGGTTAATGTGATGATCACGGTCTGCGGTATCGTTGGTTTTCTCGCTGCAACTTTCTGGGGAATTTTGCTTTCTGTTTTTGTAGATATGTTCAGTATTAAGTTTTGTCTGAAAGGAAAGAACAAGGCCGCAATTGGTCTGTTTGTTGCATTTTTGATAGCGATGTTAGCCTGGATTATCTGTCAGTTTGTATTGCTTGATAAGGGAATTTTATAGAAAAGATGGATTGCAGAATGCCCGGAAAAGGGCATTCTGTGTTTTTAGGTTTGTAAAGTAGAATAGTCTGGAGAGGAGAAATAACGTGGGAGATAATCAAAATTACGGGGATCAGCAATATAGCCAGGATCCCTATGGAAATCAGCAGTCTTACAATAATCAACAGCCCTATGGCGACCAGCAGTACAATCATAATCCGTATGGGAATCAACAGTATAATCAACAGCCCTATGGAGATCAGCAGTATAATCAGGGTGCCTATGGTAATCAGCCATATAACCAGCAGCCTTATGCGCAGCCGCTAAAGCCGGTGGTGTATGATGCACTTCCAAATAACCATAGTGGAGTAGCGGTTGCTTCATTGATCTGTGGTGTTTTGGGCATTGTATTTTTCTGGTTTCCGTTTGTCGATCTGGGTGTAAATATTGCCGGACTGATCTGTGCAATTGTTGCATTAAGTAAGAAATATGATGGTAAAGGTATGGCAATCGGCGGCCTGGTGACATCCATCATTGGACTGCTCATAAGCCTGTTTTATATGGTCTGTTTTATTATTAGTATGGCAGTGATAATGTAAGGTTTAGAGCAGTTTGTCAAGAAATATGTGAAATATATCTGTCCTTGACTGGGAAACGGTCGGGGGCAGTTTTTTTGAACCTTTTATCAACTTGTGGACTCTTATAAGCAGGTGCACCTGATACGGCGTGTGTGAAAAGCAGATGCTGTGGACGTAACGAAACGATGGAGGAAAGATATTTTGACCGAGGAAATGTTGGTAAGACAGATGAAGGAGGGTGATAAGACATCCTTTGATCTGCTCTACGAAAAGTACAAGAATATGACACTACGTACGGCATATCTGATCACAGGCGACCGCTCTTACAGTGAGGATGTGGTACAGGATACTTTTGTCAAAGTGTATCTGCACTGTAAGGAGCTTAAGAATGACAGCGGATTTAAGGCGTGGATGATGCAGATTCTTGTGAGGACGGCCTATAAGTGCGGCAGGAAGAAGAACAGGGAACTGCCGGATGATGAGGTGCTGCAGAAGGCCGACATCGGTTCGAATATCTCCTTACTGGAACAGGTGATCATGCAGGAGGAGGCAAAAGCAGTCGCCGGGGCGGTCAGGGAGCTGCCGATCAAGCAGCGGGCAGTGGTGGTACTCTTTTATTATCAGGGATATCAGATAAACGAGATCGCAGGGATTCTGGGATGTCTGGAGGGGACGGTAAAGTCCAGGCTCCATACGGCCAGAAAACAGCTGAAGAGAGCATTGGAGAGCGATTTTGGCGTGACAGTTTCCGGTGTATTGTGAAGAAAAGAGGTTGCATATGAATCGAAAAGATAATTGGGAAGATAGAATCAAAGATGTGTTGACCTTGGAATGTGATGGTCTTACCGCGTCCCAGGACTTAAAAGACAGGATTGATGAAAAGATTCTAACGAGTCAGGAGGCAGGAAATATGAAACATTTATCAGCAAAAAAATGGATCGTTGGCGTAGTGGTCGGATGTCTGCTCATATCGGGCGGCGTGTTTGCGGCAGGACGTGTGGTGTCTGTGAGTTCGCACTCTGACTGGCGGGATGGCTGCAGAAGTTACAGCGAGATGGGGCAGCAGGAGAAGAGGCTCGGATACGCAGTAGATTCCGTGGAGCAGTTTGCGAACGGCTATCAGTTTAATAAAGCAGTAGTAGGCGAGCAGGAGGGTAAGGATCAGGATAAGAATCAGGTGTATTCCGCTAAATTTATGAGTATTGAATACGCCAGGAAAGCAGAACCCACAGTCAGTCTGTATGTTGAAAAACCGGTAGTAACTTTTACGCGTTTGAAACCGGCGGAAGCCACGAGAGTATGCGGGGACATCACATTGTACTATGACAGCACGACCTATAAGTTTGTCCCGCCTGATTATGAATTAACAGCGGAAGATAAGGCAAATCAGGAAAAGGATAACTATTGTATTTCCTACGGAAGCGATGAGGTGGAGATTCAGAAAAGCTCTGTTGTGGAATGGAGGAAGGATGGTATCCAGTATCAACTGATAGGATTCGACTTAAACTTGAGCGCAGATGAGATGTTTGACATGGCGGAAGAGGTTATGGGAACAAAGTAGTAGAAAAGGCAAAGGAAAATGCGGACAGGAAATCAAAGAGGTTTCCTGTCCTTTTTGAAGATAAATGAAACTTTTTGCTTTGCTCAATCGTATTGTATATAGGACGGCCAAAAGAAGTATGTTAAGATGTAGATATCTATAGAATAACAGAGGGAATTACGAGGGGATGGAACAGAGATGGAATTATCTGGTGGAGGAGTACCAGTCCATGCTGTATCGAATTGCTTTTTCTAATATGAAGAACCGGGCTGACGCCGAGGATGCGGTGCAGGAAGCTTTTCTGCGTTATATGAAGGATGAGAAGCCGATTCAGAATAAAGAGCATGAGAAAGCGTGGCTCATACGGACCACCATTCACATTTGTCTGGACATTTTAAAGAGCGGCTGGTATCAGAGGACAGTTTCATGGAATGAGTCCTTTGCATCAGCGGCACAAAATATTTATCTGCCTTACCAGGTCAAGGATGACAGGACGCTTGAGGCGGTGCTGCAGCTGCCGGTACATTACCGGAATCCGATCTATCTTTTTTATTATGAAGATTACACGATCCATGAGATTGCCAGTGTCCTAAATGAAAAAGAGGCAACGATCAAGACGAGGCTGCGCAGGGGCAGAGAAGAAGTTAAGAAAATTCTGACGGAAGGGAGGCCGTAGAACATGGGTATACAGGAGGTAAAAAGAGGCGGTACAGCGCCGGAATATCCGAACACCAGAAAATCCGGGCAGGCGGGAGGGTTTCATGAGAGACTGAGACAGAATATGAAGTATCGCGGCCAGGATAAAGAGGAGATTGCGGAGACAGAAACACAGACAGGCAAAGTCAAGGACAAGACCGGTCTGGGAAGGATTGGGGCAGGTCTGGGCATACGGGTGAACTCTACGGCTTTGACGGAGGCTTTACAGACTGTGGAGGTAAGACATATGAGTTATGAAGAGAGCGATAATGTTCGGATCGCAGTGACGGAGGGATATACGCTCAAGGGCAAGATTCAGGAGGCAGAGGCGCAGGTCTATGTGGAGGCCAAGTATGAGGATGGCAGGATGGAAGCTTATCAGGTGGACACCAGCAAGATACCAGTGGAAACTGAACATGCGATTGAGCGATTTGCGTTAGAGACGATGGGAGGAATTTCATAATGATCGGAAGCAATCCATTTAAAGCATATGGCTATATTGATACGACAAACCATACGGCCCAGCGGCTGAAAGAGTATGCGGATACGGCAGCTTTTCGTCAGAAGGCCGGTTTAGAAGGCGATGGCTGTGACGGCAGTTTTGCCTCAAAATTAAAGAAGGCTGACGAATACTTGGCGTCAGGGGAATCCTGCAACGCCACAGACTCCATTGGGATCATGCTGCGGAACATGGATGAACCCACACCGGGAAATCCGGTAACAGAAGATTTCTGGCATAATGGTGCCCGTGTGTCAATCACCAAAGATCTGATATATGGCAATACCATCACCATCGGCGGCAGTTCTAATCCGGACTGGATCCACGTGAGTACTTCCGTGGGGACGGTAAATATCGATCTTAACGATATGAACAGTCTCATGAAATGTCTGGATCTGTTTTCACCGGAGGATGTCAATGCGATCATGCGCAAGATCACAGAAGCAAGGCAGGCCAGAGAGGCTAAATCGCAGATTGACAGGATGGATGAAGAACTGGTAAAAAATGACAGGGATAAAGATGACGGGAAGACAAATGGCGGAGAAGAAAACGATAAGTCTGTGGATGAGGCGGTGGGTGTGATCAGCGCCGGGGAACAGAAGCATATCGAGGAGAAACGGGATAAAAAGTTTGTAGGGTGAAGTCAGGTCTGATGATTGTGGCAGAGCGGTAAAATGATACCGGGGCGGTCTTTACTTATGTGACTTTACGGTATATGTCGCGCCCCAGTTTTTCAGGATCTCACACTGTGAAAAACCTGCCGCTTTTAATACATTTATTTCATGGTCAACCGTGAGCGGGGTATCATAATGATAAAATTCATGATCTAAGATGCCCTGCTCGCTTTTTAATTTCCGAAGGTTTTCAAAGTATTCCCGTTCCAGTGCTTCGCTTTCTGCAAAATAATCTGTAAGAACAAAACAGCCGCCTGCTTTCAGGGAACAGTAGATTTTTTGATAAAGGAACTGTTTTTTATCAGCAGTAAAATGGTGAAGTGATTCGACCGAAACAACAGCATCAAAGCGGTTTTCACCAAAAGGTATGTCAAAATAAGAGCCGCAGATTAAATGTAATGTTTTTCCTGGAAATTTGCGTTCCAGTGCGGCTAACATTCCGTTAGACAGATCGATTCCCGTGATGTGGGCAGAAGGATTTAAGCCCAAATAGGCTTCCAATTCAAGGCCCGTTCCACAGCCCAGATCAAGGATCTCTGCTTCTGCTTTCAGTGGCAGCTGCGCGGCAGTGAATGGGTAAAATTCTGCGGCACCTTCAATGGCCGTAAGCATATGCTCATCGTAACCTGCCAGTCTGTTTTCAAAGAAACGATCCATTTTTTCCAGCATACGATTTCCCCTCCCCTAAAAATAATCCTGATCTGTCAATTTATTTCTGCAAAAGTATAGCATAAAGCCAATCCTTGTTCAACCTTGGGGAAGGGATTTTGCGCATTTTATAGTGCAGAATTTACAGGAAATTTGCAGGGCAGTCTATATTTAAGTGACAGTATATCAAAATTGTGGTATACTCCCATCTTTGACAGATGATTAACGTATAACACCTCGTAATCCCAGTAATCACAATGGTTGCGAGGTGTTTTGGCCTCGTTTTGAAGTATGGTAATTTATTCTCGACCTTCACTTTTTTCAGAATTGTTTTCATGGCCTTTTTCGTGATAAATTCATAGTCTGTTCGAAAACCGCATATCTCGTGAAGTTTGTCTGTGAGCTTATCCCTTTTGTACAGTGGTA
>CAYUKT010000106.1:0-7894 GCA_964445285.1 uncultured Bacteroides sp.
CTGATCTATCTGGTGGCGATCGGCTGTTTCCTCGGATATGATGCGGTGAAAAGTCTGCTGTCAAAAGAACCAAGGCAGAAGGCTGAGAAGACCTGGCTTATGCCGCTTGTGTTTTTGGCAGTGATGGGATTGGGGGTGGCCGGGATGAACCGGGCGGTCAACAGTTATGTGGAGCACTTGTCCGGTTATGAGATGCCGGAGGGACAGGTGATGCTCTCCTGGGTGGTGATGGGATTGCAGGAGGCGCCCAAGGGGCCGGGCAATTATAATGGTTTTAACGGTAATGTCTATACGGAGAGCCATTATGATACAAAGCTGGCCAATGAACGTTCGAAAGAGGCGTTGAAGGAGCAGCTTAGGTGGATGCGGGAAGCCCCTGTGGATCATGGGCTGGTGTTTTTTGCGAGAAAGACAGCCTATCAGTGGAATGACCCTACTTTCATTTCACTGGATCGGATGGCGGGGCGGGATTCTAAGATTGAGAGATTCCCTGTGGTGTTGAGTTTGATTCAGGGCAAGGGTTGTACGTATCTTTCCGTTTGTCTCAATATCGTGCAGACGCTGATTCTTACGGGCTCCTTATTTTATCTTGTTTTTACGGGTAAAAAGGCGAAAATACCGGAATTGATCATCTTTGTGGTATTCCTGGGAGGATTTTTGTTTCATTTGGTGTGGGAGGCTTCGGCCTCTTATGCGGTTCCCTATTATGTGCTGTTGATACCCTATGCAGTGAAAGGATTTGCTGAGTATATCAGGTGGGTGGACAGGGTATGGATGTGGCTTGTCAGGGAGTCTGCGGATAGGAAGAGAGAAGATGTCCGGCGTTTCTTTTCCAGAAAAAATGCGCCCCTCATTACGGGCGCAGCAGTCCTGCTGGCGCTTCTTGTCATATTTGGCCAGACAGAACTTTTTACACGAACGATCGATCTGAATGATGACTTGAAAGGATTCCATGCCAGTGAACAGTTCTACAGAACCGGGGACTGGACGCCGAATTTCTAGTGTTTCAGGAAAAAGTGAAACAAACGATAGAGCCGGTGTCGAATACAGAAGGTATAGATTCTGTTGTGCACTCCCTTTATGTCACGGATTTTGACAGCCTGAAATGCTTTTTGCACAGGCGGATAGCTGCATTCTTTGATGAAGAGTCGTCTGGTATCGGCAAAAGAGGCGGTGAGGCCCCGGAAAACAGGGGGAAAGCTCAGCAGGGATTGGTATACAATATAGTAGTCCAGCTGTTTTTCCATGTATGGATAGAGAGCGGGATCAATGATCTGTAAGATCCGATCAAAAAGCGTGTGGTTTTCAAGCAGACGTTTATCATCCATATAATGTGTGAGCGAGGTGGTATTGCTCCGGTAATAGTATAGGGTCTGTTCTAATAAATAGACGGAAGCGGCTTCCAACAGACTGATGTAGGAAATAAGGCAATCTTCGCCGAGTTTAATGGACAGAGGAACCTGAAACAGGTTTTTGCCGACCAGTTCCCGCCGAAACAGTTTGTTGCATAGGCTGGGGGATATACCGTAGGTAAAAAAAACACCTTCTGTATAATAGATCATTTGGGGATAAATCTGCTCTTCTAGCAGCTTCTTGTCATACAGACCGCCTGCAAAAGGAAAGGTGCAGTGGATTTCCTTCTTGGGGGTAACAGCTGTATAATTACAGCAGACCATGTCCGCGCCAGTGTTTCTGGCAGCGCCGCACATCAACTGATACATGGAAGGGTCAATCCAGTCATCGCTGTCCACAAAGGTCACATATTGCCCCTTGGAATGGGTAAAACCGTTCTGCCTGGCACAGGTATGACCGCCGTTTGCCTGATGGAAACAGTGAATGAAATCATGCTGTGCGGCATAAGCATCACAGATATCGGCGGAGCCGTCTGTAGAGCCGTCATCTATCAGGAGCAGTTCATAATCTGTCCACTCCTGCGCGAGGATGCTGTCGATACAGCAGGAAAGGTATTTTTCAACATTGTATACGGGTACGATGATGCTCAAAAAAGGTGTGGATGACATGGCGGCTCCTTTATAGTAATGTAGATGACTATTTATATTGTTATATATTGTAGCGTTTCTATTTTTGCTTTGCAAGCACAAGTATAAGAAGAATTCCAATACGGGTATTTGGAATAGATTGAAGATTGCGGTCATTCCAATTCCAAGATGGCAGAGTGGGGATTAATATGACAAATAGGATCGTATTTGTGATACCGGATATGCCCGGCGGCGGTACGGAACGGGTGGTGGCGCTTCTGGCAAATGAATATTGCAGGCGGGGGATCGGTGTGACGATTCTGCTCTTTGCGGGGCATGAGACGGCCTATCCTCTGCTCGATGGCATAGAGGTGGTCAGTATAGGGAACCCTTCCGGTGGCAGGATTCGTGAGAGGATTGGAAGGATTGGCAGGATGCGGCGGTTTTATCGGGAGCATAAAGGCTGTCAAATCTGGGCTTTCAGTGTGATGGGAGCGGTATTTTCAGCAGTGGCGGCCCTGGGACAGCGGCATTTTATGCTGGTTTCCGAACGAAATGATCCTAACAAATATGAACATCCTTATATCAGGAATCTCAGTTACCGGATGGCGGATGTGGTGATATGTCAGACGCTGGATGCGGTGGAGAGTTTTCCGGCGGCGATCAGGCATAAGGCGGCAGTCATTCCGAATCCACTGGAGCTGGAAGACGCGGTGCCTTATGAGGGGGAGCGGGAACCGAGGATTGTGGCGGTGGGCAGGCTGAGCGCCCAGAAGAATCATAAACTTTTGCTGGAGGCATTTGCCGGTTTTGCCAGAAAGCATGAGGCGTATGTGCTGGAAATCTATGGCAAGGGAGAACTGGAAGAAGAATTAAAGAAGCTTGCGGAACGTCTGGGAATCATGGAGCGGGTGCGGTTTCAGGGATTTTGTGATAATATACAGGAGAAAATACGCAAAGCAAAGATGTATGTGCTGTCCTCGGATTATGAGGGAATTTCCAATTCCATGCTGGAGGCCATGGCGCTGGGAATGCCGGTGATTGCCACTGACTGTCCCATTGGGGGCTCTAAGATGTATATCAAAAACGGTATGAACGGACTGCTGGTGCCGGTAGGAGATGCAGAGGCTTTGAAGGAGGCTATGGACAAGCTGGCGGAAAACCCTGGGCTGGACAGGAAGCTGGGCTTAGAGGCAGCGAAGCTGAGAGAGGATCTGGCGGTTTCCAGGATTGCCAGCCAGTTCCTTGCATTATCTGAAAAAGGCAGCGTTCGTGGAGGTTTGTATGAGTAAGGTGCTGGTCATCAATCCTATTTTATATACGGCGGAAAACAATAAGATCCCGCAGGTGGATTCCATCAAGGATACTATGATCTATACCATGTGTCTGGGTTTTCTTAAAGCCGGTCATGAGGTGACGTTGATTGCGGCCGCAGACTACCATCCACGGCAGGAGGAAAGCTATCCCTTTCCCATACTATGGTTTCGGACGGTGTGGCGCAGGCTTTTCCAGCCCAGATGTTTTCCCTATATGCCGGCTCTGCGCAGGTTCTTGAAAGAACATAAAGAATATGACATGATTGTCAGTAGCGAAGTGTTTGCCACCTGGTCCTATACGGCGGCCAGGCTGCGCCCTGACAGGACGCTGATCTGGCACGAATTGGCGGCACATAACAAGATGCTGCATCAGATACCTTCCAGAGTATGGTATCAGGTGGTGGCCCGGCTTATGATGAGAAAGGCGAAAGTGGTGCCACGTTCAGAGGCGGCGTCTTCTTTTATCAGACATTTCATGCCCCGGGTGACGGAGGAGATCATCGATCATGGGGTGGATCTGGCTAAGTTTCCGCTTCCCGAGGAGAGGGATAAAGCGGAGCAATTCGTGGTAGTATCCCAGCTGATCAGCCGCAAACAGATTGAACGGACGATAGAGGCTTTTGGTCAATTTGTAAAACAAGGTAATGCCGGATACCGGCTGTGCATCATTGGGCAGGGGGAGGAGGAAGGGCAGCTGAAAAATCTGGTGCGTAATCTCGGATTAGACAGACAGGTTGTCTTTTATGGACAGCTGTCCCATACTGAGCTGATGCCTATTGTGGCGCATTCCAAGGCGTTGCTGGTGTCCACAAGAAAGGATAATAATATGGTCTCTATCGTGGAGAGTATTGCTCTGGGGACGCCTGTGGTGACCACTTCGGTACCCTACAATGCGGCTTATATCAGACGGGAAGAACTGGGGATTGTGGAAGATAACTGGGGACCGGATGCCCTGGTACGGATTGTGGAACAGAACGAACGGTTTCGGGCTAATTGTAAGCGGTATCGGGAGAAGCTGTCCCATACGGCCTGTGCGGAGAGGTTCTTTACGCTTCTTAGAATGTGATTTCTTGCTTTTTTGACGGTATCCATGTAAAATGGACGAGAGGAAGACAAGCGGTTCCTAGAATAAGATGGTATCCGAAAACGGAGGAATAGATTGGAGACGATAAAAGCAGTTTTCTGCTTCGATGAAAACCTGACTGCACCGGTACAGGCGGCAGTTGCGTCATTGCTTGACAATTGTGTTACGGAGTCTGTCCACTGTGAGGTTCACTGTGTCTGCACCCAGGCAGCAGCCTGGGTACAGGAGAGACTGTATCAGGTGGTGTCAGACCGGGATTCGCGGTCAGCGCTTGTGATGCATTGCATTGAAAATCCTTACGCGGATTCGTATGAGGTACGGGGGATTTCTTCAGGCGCTTATTTACGCCTTGCACTGCATCAGATACTACCCGAGGTGGACAAGATTCTTTATTTGGATGTGGATGTACTGATATGCGGCAGTCTCCTGCCGTTATGGCAGACTGACCTGGGAGAGAATCTTCTGGCGGCTGTCAAGGGGCCTGTGGGTCTTTCCGATAAATGGGAATGGAATAGTGACAGGCCATATTGGAACTTGTTAGCAGGGATGCAGGGCAGGTATATTAATTCGGGTGTGCTTTTGATGAATCTGGCGCAGATCCGCAGACAGCAGCTTGACAGGCAGTGGGAGGAACTGGGCAGAAGGAAGTTATATTATCAGGATCAAGACATTCTGAATATTACTTGCAGGGATGCTATCGTCTATCTGCCTCTTGCTTATAATCGGTTGACTTATATGCAGGCGGACGATTATCGTCAATTTGTGGAGGAAGGTCTCTGCAAACAGGAAGAGTATGAGGAGGCCATGAAAGCTCCGGTGATCCTGCACTATGCGGGAGACAAACCCTGGAATCGATATGACACGAATTTGGGAGAGGTCTGGTGGAACTATGTGAACAGCCAGCCGGATCTCAAAGGATTGTTTGATGAAGAAAAAGCGCGCCGTAATCATGGACCAACACTGGCGGACAGGGCACTGCGCAAAATTAAGAAGCTATTGAGCAGGGAAAAATTGTAAGGCGGTACAATAGCAGACAGACACAAGGAAGAGAAAGGCCGGGGAAAATTTTCCAGGGCAAATTGGAAAGGAGTACAAACAGAGATTATGAGAATAGCGGTAGCGGGAACAGGATATGTAGGTCTGGTGGCAGGCGTGTGCTTTGCAGAAAAAGGGCATGACGTCACCTGTGTGGACGTGGATGAGGCGAAGGTGAAAATGATGGAGTCCGGTGTGACGCCCATCTATGAGGAAGGTCTGCAGGAACTGATGCAGAAGAACAATGCTGCTGGCAGGCTTCATTATACCACGGACTATCGGGAAGCGTACCGGGATAAGGACGCGATCTTTATTGGCGTGGGTACGCCGGAACAGCCGGACGGTTCCGCTAACTTAAGTTATATTGCCACAGTGTCCAGGCAGATCGCGGAATCGGTGGAACGGGATTGTCTGGTGGTGGTGAAATCCACGGTGCCGGTGGGAACGAATGATAAAGTGGAGCAGTTTATCCATGATTTCCTGGAGCGGGATGTGAAAGTGGAGGTGGCCTCCAATCCGGAATTCCTGGCCCAGGGTTCTGCGGTACACGACACGCTTCATGCGGCCCGTATCATTATCGGTACGGAGAGCAAAGAGGCTGAGGCGCTTTTGAAGAAAATTTATGAGCCGTTTGGGATTCCCATCGTGTCTGTCAACAGGCGTTCGGCGGAGATGATCAAGTATGCCTGCAATGACTTTCTGGCGCTTAAGATTTCTTATATGAATGATATCGCCAATCTCTGTGAACTGGTAGGTGCGGATATCGATGCGGTGGCGGAGGGCATGAGTTATGATGCCCGGATCGGCGCCAATTTCCTCAAAGCCGGTATCGGCTATGGCGGCAGCTGTTTTCCTAAGGACACCAAGGCCCTCAAATATCTGGCGAAACAGCACGGCTATCAGTTAAAGACCGTGGAGGCCGCGGTGGATGTGAATGCTACGCAGAAGACCAGGCTTTATGAGAAGGCCTGCCAGCGCATGATCACATTTCAGGGTCTGAAAGCAGCGGTGCTGGGTCTGGCTTTTAAGCCGGGAACGGATGATCTGCGGGAGGCGCCTTCATTGGATAATGTGAAACTCTTATTAGAAGGCGGCGCCCAGATTATGGCATATGATCCGGTGGCGGCTAAGAATTTTGAAAAGCATTATCCGGAAGGGGCCAATGGGAGGGGCACGATCCTCTATGTGGACACCATAGAAGAAGCCCTGGCGGGAGCCAATATCTGTTTTGTCTTCACGGAATGGCAGGAGATCAGGAATGTGACACCGGAAACCTTCCATAAGTTGATGAAAAATCCGCTGGTCTATGACGGGCGCAATGTGTTTGACGTGCAGGCCATGAAGGAAGCGGGCATCGAGTATTACAGCATAGGACGATAAGGGAAAGGGGTATCGTATGAACGGATTGGATACTGCCAGAACATATCTGGTTACCGGTGGCGCCGGATTTATCGGCTTTCATTTATCGAAGAGCCTTCTGGAGAAGGGCGCTGTGGTGATCGGTTTTGATAATTTGAATGATTATTATGATGTGAAGCTGAAAGAGGACAGGCTGGCGATTCTGGAACAGTATGAGAAGTTTACTTTTATCAAAGGCGACTTGGCGGACAATGCGGATGTGTTCCGCGCCTTTCAGGAGTATCGGCCCCAGGTCGTGGTCAATCTGGGCGCCCAGGCAGGTGTCAGGTACAGCATCGACAATCCCAGGGCTTACATGGAATCCAATATGATGGGATTTTTTCATATTCTGGAGGGATGCCGGTATTTTCCGGTGGAGCATCTGGTGTACGCTTCTTCCAGTTCTGTCTATGGGGGAAACGAGAAGGTGCCTTTCTCCACGGAAGATAAGGTGGACGAGCCGGTGAGTCTCTATGCGGCCACCAAGAAGTCCAATGAACTGATGGCACATGCTTACAGTAAGCTTTATCATATACCGGTGACGGGGCTGCGGTTCTTTACGGTCTATGGCCCTTACGGCAGGCCGGATATGGCGTATTTTAAATTTACGAACAAGATTCTTGCAGGAGAGCCCATTCAAATTTATAACAACGGGGATATGTACAGGGATTTCACGTATATTGATGATATTGTGGAAGGTGTGGAGAATGTTCTCTGTAATCCGCCGGCTGAGAATGGGAAAGGCGCCCGCTATAAGATTTATAATATTGGCAACAACAAGCCGGTGAAATTGATGGATTATATTGAGATGTTGGAGAAGTGCCTCGGAAAGACGGCCAAGAAGGAGTATCTGCCCATGCAGCCCGGCGATGTGTACCAGACTTACGCGGATGTCAGCGAATTGATGCAGGACTATGGCTTTAAGCCGGATACTTCTATCGAGGAAGGATTGTCCAGGTTCGTGGACTGGTATCGGGCGTATTACGGGAGGTAAAGATGGGTGAAATGGAACAACGGCAGGTGCCGGTGCTTTATCTGGTAGTGCCCTGCTATAATGAGGAAGAAGTGGTGGAGAAGTCCGC
>CAYUKT010000107.1:0-7882 GCA_964445285.1 uncultured Bacteroides sp.
GCTGGATACAGAAATTGGCAAGATCTTGAAGGTAATTATCCAGATTTTCCAGTTCCAGACTAAGAATTTTGTCTGTGGTGCTGATCTGGTTGCTGATAGTGAGATTTCTGGTAGAAGTATAGTCTTTATAAATGAGATAGCTGGCAACCAGTGTGGTAATCAGAACCATAAATATAGTTAACTGCATCCAAAGGGCTGTACGGTTAAGTAATGTCTTGCAGTATGTTTTAAGCTTTTTTTTCAGTAATGGCTGTCTCATAGGTCTCCTGCCAGGGATTGTGCAAACTGCTGTTATGCAATACACAATGTCACACATTTTCTACAAATATATCTTACTATATTCTGAAAAACAGGACAATAGTAATAAACATTTGTTCAAAAATTTGCACCTATCTGTTTGGGAATTTCCATTTTTCTGGCAAAATCCATAATCTATAATAAAAGTAATCTGCCTTACAGATAATTTGTCAGAGAATGCTTCACGTTCTCTGGCTAGATCAACAAATAGGTTCGTATATAAAATAAACCAGAAAGGGAATGTACAGTCTATGAGCAAAAAAGCAAAAAGGCAGCTGGAAACGGTATTGTTTTCCCTGCCGGCGATTGTTTTGGTATGTCTGATGATGTATCTGCCGTTTGTTCTCAGCGGATACTATTCGCTGACGGAGTGGAACGGTATTTCCAAAGAAGCAAAGTTTATCGGCCTGCAGAATTTTAAGACCATCTTTGTGGAAAGTAAGGATTTTCGGGAGTCGCTCTGGTTTACCACCCGCTATACCTTCTTTTTTGTGATCTTTTCCAATGTTTTTGCGCTGGCGCTGGCGGTAGTGCTCACCAAAAAATTTAAGGTGGCAAATTTTTACAGGGGTGTTTTCTTCATTCCCTATATCATGAGTATGACAATTGTTGGTTTTATCTGGAAATTTATCTTCACCAGCGGTTTTGAAAAATTATACGAAGTGACCGAGTGGGGACTGTGGAATTTCAGCTGGCTGGGCGATCCGAAGCTGGTGTTTTATTCCGTGGCTTTTGTGGGTGTATGGCAGTCCCTGGGATTCTACATCGTGCTTTACATAGCGGGCCTGCAGGCAGTGCCTAAAGATGTGATGGAAGCGGCGGTGGTGGACGGTGCCACGAACAGACAGAAATTCTTTAAGGTGACATTACCGCTTTTGGGACCGTCCTTTACGACCTGCATCTTCATGTCGCTGACCAATGGCCTGAAAGTGTTTGATATTATCCTGGCACTCACCAAGGGCGGACCGGGAACGGCGACCAACAGTGTGACACTGCAGATTTATAAGGAGGCTTTTACCAATAATAATTACGGCCTGGGTTCGGCACAGTCCATCATTTATTTCCTGTTTGTGCTGATTTTGACGCAGCTTGTCCTGAAAGGTTTCAGCAGGAAGGAGGTTGATCTGTGATGAGTCGGGATGCTAAGAGAAAAGTAAAAAAATGGATCATGATCATCTGCCTTACAGTAGTGGCGTGTTTCTATATTTATCCGGTCTTTCTGATGGTGATGAACTCCTTTAAGCCTTTTGGTGAAATCATCGGTGATGTGCTTGCATTGCCGAAGCGTTTTGATATTTCAAATTACACTTACGTGGTGGATAAGATGAAATATCTGCTGCTGTTCCGCAATAATGTGATCATTACTGCGATCGGGATCGCCGGTATTGTGGTATTCTCTTCTATGGCGGCCTATATTCTGGAAAGAAGGGAAGGAAAGTATTGTAAGATAGCCCATACTATCATTATTACACCGATGTTGATCCCCTTCCAGGCGATCATGATCACCCTGTTGAAATCCATGAATATCTTCCATCTTTCCGGAAGTAAGATCGGACTGGGGATCCAGTATTGGGGATTCGGTATCCCGATGGCTACCTTTATCATCTATAACTTTATGAAAACCATCCCAAGAGAGTTGGATGAGAGCGCTACCATTGATGGCGCATCCACATTCCGCACCTTTGTTTCCATTATATTCCCGCTGTTAAAGTCTGTGATCGTGACCGTGATCGTGCTGGATGTGATGTGGATCTGGAATGACTTCCTGCTTCCTCTGCTGATGGTCAACAGCAACAATGAGACCAAGACATTGGTGCTTGCGGCGTATACCTTTGTGGGACAGATGAATACCAAGTGGAATTATGCATTGACTGCCATGGTACTGGCGATCGTGCCCTCTGTGATCGTGTTTATCCTGCTGCAGAAGTATATCGTGGAAGGCGTTGTGGCAGGAGCAGTGAAAGGCTAAGGTTATCGCGGGAGGTGTTGAAGCTTCCCTTGGTAATAGATAATGGACCCCATACCATTCATTTATGGGAGAAGGAGGATATATATGAAAAAGAAATTACTCAGCGTATTGTTGTGTGCGGCCATGATTTCGACTGTACTGGCCGGTTGCGGCTCGGGCGGTGATCCCGGCAGCGCACCCGCGGCGGAAACGCCTGCAGCAGAAGCACCGGCAGCGGAGGAGCCAGCCGCAGAAGAACCTGCGGAAGCACCGGCACCAGAGGCATCCTCTTCTGAAGAGGCAGAGATTTATATGTTCATCTCTTCTCCGGAGTATGCAGATGCGATCAACACATTAATCGAAGAGTACAAGAATGTGGCGCCGAACGTGACGATCAACTATGAGACCACACAGAACGACTACCCGACACTCTTAAAAGCAAAACTGAATTCCGGAGAAGTGCCTGATATTTTCTCTTCCACATCCGGTAAAGAGATCGATGTGTATAAAGAATATTCGTTTGACTTGAGTGGTCAAGCATTGGAGTCTACCATGCAGCCCGCAGTGGCAGCCATGATGGCTTCCCCTGAGGACGGAGCAGGCCTTTATGGTATCGCCATCAAAGGTAACTACTTTGGTATGATCTACAACAAGGCTATCTTTGAAGAGTGCGGCATTGCGGAGTTCCCGCAGACCGTAAGCGAGATGGAAGCAGCTTGTGAGAAGATTTCTGCAGCAGGTTACAAGCCCTTCACCACAGGTTTCAATGAGTGGTGGGTATTCAAACATGTATGGCAGCACTTCTTGGATGCAGCGGCAGCGAACGCAGGAATCTCTTCCGCGGAGCTGGTTGCAAAATTTGAAAAGGGCGAGGCAAAGGTCGCCGATTATCCGGAACTGTATAACAATTTCTTTAACTTTATCGATCTGGCAGTGAAGTATGGTGATGACAAGCCGCTTGAGACCGCTCTGGACGGCGAGCTTTCCGCATTTGGCACAGGCAAGGCAGCCATGATATTAGGGCAGGGTGCATGGGTAGAGGCAGACTTACTGGCAATCGATCCTAACCTGCAGATTGGATTTAACGGTTATCCGGTATCAGATGATGCGGCACAGTGTCAGGTAATTGCAGGTTCCGATCAGGCTCTTCGTATTTCTGCAGATTCTGATGTGTTACAGCCTACACTGGATTTTGTGAACTGGTGGTATACTTCCGATTACGGCAAAGCCTGGTTTACAGATGTAGCCGGCGTGGTACCGCCTGTCGTATCTGATGTGGAGAGCACATTTGAAATCGTGAAACAGGGTGATGCGCTGAGCGCTTCCAAGGGTGCGGCGGATTTGTCTATCTGCTATTCCACAGACAGCTGGCATCAGACTTTCGGTGAGATTATGCAGTCCTACATCTCCGGTGCGGCAGACAAAGATGCGTCCTGCGCACAGATTGAGGAGCAGTGGGCAGCGATTGATGGAGCCAATTAAGAGGGAAACCAGAGGTAGTACAATAATTGGATTCATACATTAGAAGGATGTACTAAAGGAATATATTAAAAGCAATACATTAACGATAGAAAAAGGCTGCTGTCTTAAGGTGGGCGCCGGAGAGCGTGGCAACGGAAGATGGTGGCCTTTTTCTATGCAGGCATTCCCCTGTCAATCATGTCATATCTAAAAAATAGTGTGTACAAGCTATTTTGCATGTATAATGGGGAATAGGGAGAGTAAAATATATTACTCAAAATGACAGAGGTGTTATAATGATTGACTTATATAGTCATCTATATTTATGATATTAATTGAAAAAATTATGAGAAGTATCATACAGGAAAAGGAGGAAAACAAATGAAATTTACAGAAGGCTACTGGCTTCGGAGTGAGCGGGTTACGGCTTCCTACGCATCGCAGGGATTCTACGCATCGAAGACGGAACGAGGAATGCGCATTGTGGCGCCGGAGCGGAAGATTTTAAGCCGCGCGGATGCGCAGAATATCTCTACCATCACCATTGACTTCATTGCTTTTGCCAAGAACAATATCCTGGTAAAAGCAAGGCATTATGAGGCTTATGAGGATGGGGAAGCAAGGTTTGACTTAACTGGTCAAGAGGTGCCTTTTGAGGTACAGATTACGGAAGACGAGGCTGTGATGGTCAGCGGCGATGTGACGGTGCGCTTTGACAGAAAAGAAGGCACTTATTGTTTCGAAGCAGACGGCAAGGTGATCACAGGCTGTGGATTCCGGAACCTGGGATATATCCGTTATGACAAACAGCCGAGTACCATGTTCCCGCAGGAAAACTATCTTTCCGAGCGGCATACCCCCTATATGGTCACAGAACTTTCCCTAAAGGCGGGTGAACGGGTTTATGGTCTTGGCGAGCAGTTTACCTCCTTTACCAAGAATGGTCAGGCGGTGGAGATGTGGAATGAGGATGGCGGCACTTCTTCCCAGGTGGCGTATAAAACAGTGCCCTTCTATATGACCAATGAGGGCTATGGTATTTTTGTGGATCACAGTACGCCGGTATCTTTTGAGGTGGCCAGTGAGAAGGTGGAATATGTGGGCTTTTCCGTACCGGGAGAGGAACTGCGTTATCACTTCATTTATGGGCCGACTCCCAAGGAAGTGCTGGTCAGATATACGGATATGACGGGCAAACCTGCCCTGCCGCCGGCATGGTCTTTTGGACTGTGGCTGACCACCTCCTTTACCACCAAATATGATGAGCAGACGACCAGTTCCTTTATTGACGGGATGGCTGAGCGCGATATTCCTCTGCGGGTATTCCATTTTGACTGTTACTGGATGAAAGCCCTGCACTGGTGTGATTTTGAATGGGATGATGAGACATTTTCCGATGTGCGGGCTATGTTTAAACGCTATAAGGAGGAGAAGGGATTAAAGATCTGTGTCTGGATCAATCCTTATATCGCACAGGGAACGCCCTTTTTCAGAGAGGGTATGGAAAAAGGATATTTTGTGATGCGTAAGGATGGAAAAGGTGCCAAGCAGGTAGATTTCTGGAATCCCGGTATCGCCTTGGTAGACTTTACCAATCCAGCGGCAAAGGACTGGTATGTCGGGAAATTGCGCACCCTGTTGGATATGGGCGTGGATTGTTTCAAGACCGATTTCGGAGAGCGGATTCCCATTGATGTATCTTATCATAATGGAGCGGATCCCTTGAGTATGCACAATTATTATACTTATCTCTATAACAAGGCTGTCTTTGATCTGTTAAAAGAGGTGAAAGGGGAGGGCGAGGCGGTGCTCTTTGCCAGAAGCGCCACGGCGGGCTGCCAGCAGTTCCCGGTACACTGGGGTGGAGATTGTTCCGCGTCCTATCCGTCCATGGCGGAGACACTGCGTGGCGGCCTGAGTTTTGCCATGAGCGGTTTCTCTTTCTGGAGTCATGATATTTCGGGATTTGAGAAGACGGCATCCCCGGATATCTATAAGAGATGGCTGCAGTTCGGTATCTTCTCTTCCCACAGCAGACTGCATGGTTCCCAGAGTTACAGGGTGCCATGGCTGTTTGATGAGGAAGCCTGCGATGTGGTCAGATATTTTGTCAATCTGAAATGCCGGTTGATGCCTTATCTGTACGGACAGGCGGTGTATTCCCATAAGACCGGTATTCCCATGATGCGCCCCATGGTCCTGGAATTCCCGGATCAGATGGGCATGAAAGATCTGGACATGCAGTATATGCTGGGGGATGCCATCTTGGCGGCGCCGATCTTCAGGGAGGACGGTGTGGGAGAATATTATCTGCCGGAAGGCGAGTGGACACACCTGATCAGCGGAGAGGCAAGAGAGGGCGGCAGATGGTACCGCGAGACTTACGATTACTTCTCACTGCCGGTATTTGTGCGGAACAACACACTCTTAGCCATGGGCAGCAATAAGGATCTCCCGGACTACGACTACACAGAAGGCCTGGAACTCCATCTGTATGCACTGGATGACGGGGCCGGGGCAGTCTGCCAGATCCCGGATCTCACAGGCAAGATCGTGATGACAGCCAAGGCGGTCCGCCATGGCAGCGCCATCACCTTCCAGACAGACCATCCGGAGAAAAAGCCGAGACTGATCCTCCACAATATGGGTGATGTCACCCAAGTAGATGGTGATGTGCAGGTGGAGAGGAGATAACTTTTCCTGTAGTTCTTAAAGCCCCACAGACGTTTGGTGTCTGTGGGGCAAAAGTAATCTGCTTTACCTTTTTTAGAGGAGTTGTATTCCATTCCTCTTGGCCTCCGTTACAATCTCTGCCGGCCAGAGGGAACATTGCACCTCACCAATATGGGCTTTTCGCAGGAAAAACATACAGATCCTGGACTGGCCGATACCGCCGCCGATGGTGAAAGGCAGTGTCTCATCGATGATGGCTTTCTGGAAAGGAAGATTTGCCCGTTCCGGGCAGCCCGCCTTGTCAAGCTGGGAGAGCAGAGCTTCTTTATCCACCCGGATTCCCATGGAGGATAATTCCAAAGCAATGTCAAGCACCGGATAGTAGACCAGAATATCCGCATTGAGCGCCCAGTCATCATAGTCCGGCGCCCTTCCGTCATGTTTGACGCCGGAAACCAGAAGATCGCCGATCTGCATCAGGCAGACCGCGCCTTTTTCTTTGGTTATGTAATATTCCCGTTCCTTCGGTGTTTTGTCAGGATAAAGGTCTTCCAGTTCCTGGGTGGTGATAAAGAAGATATCATGGGGCAGGATTTCGTTGATATAATCATACTGGATCGCCATGTATTTTTCTGTTTTCCTGAGAACCTTATAGACATTTTTTACAGTGTCCTGCAGGTAGTCGAGACAGCGCTCTTCGCGGGAGATGATTTTCTCCCAGTCCCACTGATCCACATAAATGGAGTGGATATTGTCAGTGATCTCGTCCCTGCGGACCGCGCTCATGTCGGTGTAGAGACCTTCCCCGTGGGTGAAGCCGTATTCATCCAACGCCATACGTTTCCATTTCGCCAGGGAATGTACAATCTCTGCGGGGGCATCGTCCTGCTCTTTGATGCCGAAGGAGACCGGACGTTCCACGCCGTTTAAGTTGTCGTTTAAGCCCGATGCTGGATCCACGAACAGTGGTGCTGATACCCTTAAAAGATGCAGCTTTTCTGCCAGCAGGTTCTGGAAGAAGTCTTTTACCGTCTTGATGGCCACCTGTGTGTCGTAGAGATTCAGGGCGGATTTGTAGTCTTTGGGAATGAGTAAATGTTCCATAGATAACCTCTCTTTGTATGCAGGCTGTATGCCTGCTTTTTAAATACTATTTAACCGCTTTTTGGGGAAGAAATCAAGGAGAAATTTTGTGAAAAGTCCTTGCATATTATCTTATGTTTGTCTTATAATAAATATTACGTTGACAGATTTCTATTCTGTCCGGGGAGAAGTTTATTGAAAACATCTCCATCTTTAAGATTCTTTCCGGTTGTCGGAAATAATCCCGCAACTATTGTTACCTGGCTGGATCATGTGTTTCTTTGATGTGTTCTGTTGTATTTGTTGTCTGTTCTTTCGTAAGCGGCTCCGTTCTGGACGATTGACCGGAATTTTACCGGATACCTTCAAGATTTTCTTGTATTCAGTCACAAAAAACTGTATAATGGAGGAAAATCTATG
>CAYUKT010000108.1:0-7801 GCA_964445285.1 uncultured Bacteroides sp.
GGGGTTCGATTCCCCTACAAGCTGTTGACTGTTAATTGAATAACAGCCCAACCCGAAGAAGTGCTGGAAACCTTGAATGAATGAGGTTTGCGGCATTTTTGTTGTATGCCTAAATGTTGCCGCACGCCATAAATAATGATATGATATTTAATACTATACAGAATCAACATGGAATAAGAGGTTAACATAACATGTACATATCTCAGACGGCAGCCCAGTCCATTGTGGAAGAGATTGGACGGGAAATTCAGGAACATATCAACTTTATGGATCAGGAAGGCTACATTGTGGCCAGCACGGACGAGGCTCGGCTGGGGACGCTCCATACCGGTGCCAGACGTATCATCGAGGAGAAGCTGCCAGAGCTTTATATTACGGAAGAGATGGAAAATCCTACCACTAAGATGGGGATCAACCTTCCCATTACGATAAAAGGGGAAATTGTAGGTGTGGTGGGTATCACCGGTGAAAAGGAGCGAGTGGCCGGATATGGAAATATTGTGCGCCGGATGACAGAGATCATGGTAGAGGACAGCTGGTTAAAAGACCGCAGAAGATATGACAGACGTGTCAAGTATCGTTTCATGGAGGAGTGGATAGCCAGGTCCGGCGCTTATTATGACAGGAGTTTTGTAGAACGAGGTGTTCAGATCGGTATTGATATTATGCGCCCGCGCAGGGCAATGGTCATTCACTTCGAGCATTATTCCAGGCTTTCCGCGACCCAGGAAGGGCAGAGGAAGCTGGATGAGATGGAGGCGGCGGTGCGGCATTATGTGGATAAGGAAGGAATTCTTTATCTGCGGGAGCCGCCGCAGCAGATTTGTCTGACTGCGGCCTGCGGAGATGAGGGTATCCGGAAGCTGGCGGAAAATATCAGGGCATTATTGTTGGATAAGTATGAAGAGCCGGTGGTGATCGGGATTGATTCCGTGGATGGTGGAAGCATCCACATCAGTCAGCTGTGCAAGGAAGCAGAACGGGCGGCAGAGTCCGGAAGAGCGGGGGAGATTGTTTTTTATAAGGACTTGTATGTGGAACTTTTTTTGCGTGATATTTCGGATGAAGTCAGGGCGGAGTATCTGGGCAAATTGTTTCCGGGCGTGCGGGCGGAGGAACTGGATGCCTTTATGAAGATTATCGATGTGTTTTTTGAGGAAGACGGATCTCTTATCAGGATGTCGGATAAACTTTATATGCACAAGAATACCATTCAGTATAAATTAAAGAAGATGGAAGCCTTAAATGGCCGGGATATCAGGACGCCGGTCGGCGCGGCAGTGTATTATATGGCACTGCAGTTCTATCAGAATGCTGGAAGTGATATGCCATCGCTGCTTAGAAATCTGTAGTATAAACAAGAATTTCATGGAAGGGACATTTTCGGTGTTGGTCATCGTATCAGGCTGTTCCGGCATGAAACTTTGTGTGAATGTCTTTGGGGACAAAAATAATAAAAAACATATGTGCTGGGTAACATATACAAACTGAAAAATATATAGTATTTTAAAAGAAGATTACAAAAAAATCTTCTTTTTTTCTATTTTATTAGTAAAATTATACAACTAGTTGAACGTTTTTATCTGATGAAAGTGAGGCGCCATGGGATTAAGGGAAGATGCAGAGCAGATCATTAAGAAGTCGATTCAGGCTGTGCTGCCGGATGAGGCAGTGGCCAGAGCACTAAAAGGCAGGGAATTTGGACAGGGGAAGATCTATATGGTGGCAGTCGGCAAGGCCGGCTGGCAGATGGGAAAAGCGGCGGCGGATATTTTAAAAGACAGGCTGGAGGCCGGCGTGGTAGTGACCAAATACGAGCATGTGAGGGGCGAGATTCTAAAGACAAGATGCTTTGAGGCCGGACATCCGGTGCCCGATGAGAATTCTTATCGGGCAGCCCAGGCGGCGTTAGATCTGGTGGCCCAGGCTGGAGAGGGGGACGTAGTGGTCTTTTTGCTCTCTGGTGGCGGCTCGGCATTGTTTGAAAAGCCTTTGGTATCCGGGGAGGAATTGAAAGACATCACCACACAGCTTCTTTCCTGCGGGGCGGATATTGTGGAGATGAATACCATCCGCAAACGGCTTTCCGCGGTGAAGGGCGGCAGATTTGCCCAGGCCTGTGAACCGGCCAGGGTATTTAGTATAGTACTCAGTGATATTCTGGGGGATCCCCTGGATATGATCGCTTCCGGTCCGGCTTATCCGGATTCTTCCACCTGCGGGGAAGCGCTGGCAATCGCGGAGAAATATCATCTTCGGCTTTCGGAGGAGGCGTGGGAGCTTTTGCGGCAGGAGACACCGGAAACATTACATAATGTGGAGACGCAGGTTACGGGCAGTGTGTCGGATCTTTGCCGGGCGGCGTCCTCGGCCTGCGAGGAACTGGGGTATGAACCCCATGTGTTGACAGATCAGTTAAATTGTGAGGCGAGGGAAGCCGGCAGATTTCTTGCTTCTATTGCCAGAACGTATCAGAAGACGGATAAAAGCCTGGCTTTTCTGGCAGGCGGGGAGACGGTAGTGCATCTGACCGGTAAGGGGAAGGGCGGAAGGAACCAAGAACTTGCGCTGGCGGCGGCAGAAGGCATTGCGGGACTTAGGGACACCGCAGTATTCAGTGTGGGAAGCGATGGCACGGACGGTCCCACCGATGCGGCGGGCGGCTATTGCGATGAGACTACAAAGGAGAGGCTTCAGACAGAAGGAATCTCTATTTATGATGTATTACAAGAAAATGACGCTTATCATGCGCTCTCTAAGACAGATGGACTGCTCATCACCGGCGCCACAGGAACGAATGTGAATGATGTGGCGGTGCTGTTGATCAAGCGTTGATCCTTAATAAATAATATGATGATACAAATAGGATGGTGCGATAAAGTCAAATGCCGGAAGACGGCAGGAGCATAGGAAGAGGAAAGGAAGATAGTATTATGATAATTCTTCGCACGTTATTGGAAAACCAGCTTTCACAGAACAGGGCGCTTATTGCAGAGCACGGGCTTTCTTTTCTGGTGGAGACAGGGAATAAAAAGATTCTTTTTGACTGCAGTGCAGGCAAGGCTGCCCGCCGGAATGCCAGAAAGATGAATGTGTCCTTAAAGGATGTGGATTACGTGGTGTTGAGCCACAGTCATTATGACCATGCGGGCGGTTACCCGGATATGGCAAAGCACGGTGTGCGAGCACCGCTGATCACCGGGCCGCAGTTTTTTGAGGAAAAATATGCGCAGGTCGGCGGCAAATATGTGTATCTTGGCTGTGGGTTTGGCAGGGATCTCTTGAAAAAGGAGAGGATTACGCACCGGGTATGCGAGGAGAATATCACACTCTTTCCCGGCTGTCATGTAGTGGGTGGTTTTGAGCGGAAATATGAATTTGAGAAAGCGCCGGCGCGGTTCGTGCGTCAGACGGCTGCCGGTATGGTGTCTGACGATTTCGCAGATGAAATCTGTCTGGTGATCGAGAGTGAAAAAGGTCTGGTAGTCATTGTGGGATGCAGTCATCCGGGTATTTTAAATATGATAGAGACGATAAGAAATCGGTTTGGCAGGCAGGTCTATGCTGTTTTTGGCGGTTCCCATCTGGTGGAGGCGGACGAGGATCGTCTGTCGATGACCATGGATATCCTGCGGGATATGGGAATCGATATCGCTGGCTTCAATCACTGTACCGGTGATGCGGCGCTAAAGCGCATGGAAGAGTGTGAGGATGGTACGGTCTATTCCCATCTGAAAGCGGGAGACTGTATTTTTCTTTCATAAAATATTTACAAGGAGGGTAAAAGTATGTCAGCTTTATTCATGTTTGCGGTTATCGTCCTGGCGGTGGTGGCCATGGTAATTGCAATCTCAAAGTTCAAACAGCATCCGTTTCTCGTGCTGGTGGTGGTCGCAGTGGTCGTTGGCCTTGTCTGCGGGATCCCCACGGAGGACGTGATCACAACGGTCAAGAATGGCTTCGGTAACATTCTGGCCAGCATCGGTATCGTGATCCTAGCAGGTACGATCATTGGTACAATCCTGGAGAAGACAGGTGCGGCTCTTACAATGGCCAACAGTATTCTCAAGGTGGTAGGTAAGAAAAACAGCGTGCTCACTATGGGACTGACCGGCTATGTGACGGGTATTCCGGTGTTCTGTGATTCAGGTTTTGTTATCTTAAGTCCGATCTCCAGAGCGCTTGCAAGTCAGAGTAACGTATCTCTGGCAGTGATGGCTACAGCGCTTTCCGGCGGTCTGTATGCGACACACTGTCTGGTACCGCCCACACCCGGTCCCATTGCCATGGCGGGTACTTTGGAGGCAGATCTTGGTCTGACTATCCTGGTTGGTCTGTTGATCTCTATTCCGGTTACGTTGGTGGCGATCGTTTATGCCAAGAAAGTGGCAAGTAAGATTGATATTCCGGCGAATCCAGAATATACGGTAGAGGAACTGGTTGAAAAATATGGCAGACTGCCGGGTACTTTACACAGTTTTTCCCCGATTCTTCTGCCGATCGTATTGATTGCCTTGAAGTCTGTGGGTGATTTCCCCAGTGCGCCTTTTGGAAGCGGCGCCTTTAAGATGATTGTTTCTTTCGTGGGTAATCCTGTGATCGCGCTGATTTTAGGTGTGTTCCTGGCGATGACCCTGATTCCGAAGGAAGAAAAGAAGAATACACTGACCTGGATTACAGAGGGTGTGACCAATTCTGCAGGTATCCTGGCGATCACCGGTGCGGGCGGTTCTTTCGGCGCTATCTTACAAAAGCTCCCGATCGCAGATACACTCAGCGGTTCCATGATGGGGCTTGGCATCGGTATCGTACTTCCTTTTGTGATCGCAGCCCTGTTAAAGACTGCCATGGGCGCTTCCACGGTGGCGATGATCACCACATCAGCGATGATCGCGCCGATGATGGGTGCGTTGGGATTTACCAGCCCGATCGCAAAAGTCCTGGTGATTATGGTGATCGGTGCAGGTTCCATGACTGTATCCCATGCCAACGATTCTTATTTCTGGGTGGTATCCCAGTTCTCAGATATGGATACTAAGACAGCCTATAAGTGTCAGACCGGTGTGACGGCAGTGATGGGTGTCACGACCCTGATCATCGTGTTCCTGTTATCTTTGTTCTTTGTATAAGATTTCCGGCAGCATTGCCGTGATCAGGTAAAAAGGCAGGCTCAGTACCATGAAATAAACATAGCGGAACTCTGTGGCCACTGGTGTTGCGATAAGAACTGTGAAAAGCAGTGCAGCACTTGGCAGATAACAGACCAGTTTATGATTTTCCCTGCGGATGATGACGGTACCGATACTGAAGATCATGATCCAGCAGGCCACGCCCATACTCCAGAGCGTACCGTAGATGGGCACCATACTGCCCAGCTTGATGGCGATCTCCTTGCCTTTGATGACAAGGGGGCCGCCGATCAGCGGGGTATGGGAGACTCCATATTTGGTGGCGCTGACGCCCTCGGCTTCCGCCACCAGATAAAAAGAATCGGGGTACCAGTATCCGTAAGTCTGCTTGACATAGGCAGTGAGATAATCGCCCGGATAACGCAGTCCCAGTTCTATCCATAATCTTAAGAATTCTTTCTTGTGGGTGCTCAGGTAATCCTGGTTGCCGGCCCGCACCAGTTCTTTGATATTATCAGCAAAAGTAGGATTGTACAAATCTTTGATATAAGTCAGATCCACCACATTTTCTACCAGAGCAAGCTGTTGGTCAGTGAGTTCCCGGTCATTACATATAACGGCTGTTATTTGCTGCATGGGAATACAGACAGATTCGATAAAGTCCGGCTGCTCCACGCGGAAGGTCCTCATCACAGGATATTTGACGATGACAGCGGCGCAGAGGATCACAAGAAGAGCCGGGTAGAAGACTTTTGCCTTTTTACGGTAGACAAACAGCAGAAATGGCAGGGCAGCCAGGAAAGCATACCAGCCATTGGAGCGGAACAGACATATCATAGTGCCTGATATAATAAAAACTGCCATTTCCGGAAAGCGAATCCGTTCCATGTAGATCAGCCGCAGAATGGTACAGCTAAAGAGCAGTACTGCCGCCGCGAAAGGGATGTCTTTCCAGATGGTGACGGAAAAGACGGCGTGGTAGGGAATCAGGGCGTAGAAAGCCGTGATCAGTAATAGGACAAAAGGGCGGATCCTGCGGCTGCGCAGGGTGCTGATAAAGTAGCTGATACTGCCTGACAAAAGACACATCTGGAAAAAGGTATAAAAAGACACGGCAACCACCATGTTACCGGTCAATGCATAGCCTATATGGTAGAAAAGCCCAAACAGCATGGTATGCGCCCAGGGATGATGATTGCTGTAAGACGCTATTCCCAGAACCTGGGTAAATTGATTGATGCTGTCCGGCGTCATGATGCCCGGATATTGATAGAGATAGTAAGGCAGCCAGCACAGCAGGCAGATAACAAAGGTAGACAGGGCCGTGTGGTTCTTATAAAAGCTGATGATCCGGGAGACCCAGGCGGAAATCCGTGGATGGCCTATATGTATATAGGAAGAGGGATTGTAGTCCGCCAGCAGGAATTTGTACAGGTTCATCTTGTTGCAGGTATAGGAAAACAGGAATTTCAGCAGATAATAAAACAGCGTCACAAACCCGACAAATACCACGGCAAGAATGATGAAGCGGTAGAGCCTGCTTGTGAGAAGTTCAATATAATAATTGTAGTCCACCAGCATATAGAAAAGGGTAAAGATAACAGAAGTGGTTACGGCAACGCGGTCGGTCACCTTGTCCGTATGTAAGATGAAGCTGTCCATGGCGCCGCTCTCGATCAGTTCTCCCCGCAGTGCAAGGAGCTGTCTGCCATCCAGCCGGCGGCTTACATGACGATAGAAGAAAAATACCAGGAGGAAAAAGACGAACGTGAGGATATTGCCCGGTTCCATGCGGGCGGCTTTCATCAAGGCCCAGGTGGTCAAGAAACTCTGGAATAGGTGTAATAATAAGGTTAGATTTTGTCTGTTGTTCATAATGCCCCCTGCATCCGGATAAACTGACTGCTGACGCGTTATGATCCTGTCATTACAGGACGATAACGTTTCAGGTGATTATAGCTTAATCGATATCAGGGGTTCTGTCAATTATGCTTCTCAAAAGTGCTTGCAATAGGGAAAAATTGGTGCTATAATAGCAAAAGTATGAAAGATGATTACTGAGATAAAGAGTGGACTTGCGAGTCCACTCTTTTCAGGTACATGAAGCAGACCAAAGGAGTACAGACATGTCGAAAAGAGAGACATATGAAGAACGGACGGAAAAGCTGCTGGTTTCCATTGTGGAAAAATTTGGCGTGGAAGTCTATGATGTGGAATATGTGAAGGAGGGAAGAGATTATTACCTGCGGGTTTATATTGATAAGCCGGAGGGCGTCAATATCCTGGACTGTGAGAACGTAAGCCGTGCACTGTCTGATGTGCTCGATGTAGAGGATTTCATTCCAGATGCCTATATTTTGGAAGTCAGCAGTCCCGGTCTTGGACGGACCCTGAAAAAAGACAAACATTTACAGAAGAGTCTGGGGGAAGCGGTGGAGATCAAGACCTATAAACCCTTCGATAAGCAAAAGGAGTTTTCAGGAATTTTAAAAGCATATGACGAGGCGCAGATCACCATTGAGGAGGAAGGCGGCGAGCGCATATTTGAGAGGGCAGACATTGCCCTGATAAAATTGGCACTTAATCTATAGTAATATTATAAATCTGGTGAACATAGGAGGATAATGGAAAATGAATAAGGAATTGATGGAAGCGTTGGATATCCTGGAGAG
>CAYUKT010000109.1:0-7759 GCA_964445285.1 uncultured Bacteroides sp.
CGGCCTCGGCATCATTTCCTTGAATTAATTTCTATATTTTATCGCTGAACCCTTGCTCCTGCGCCGCCCATGATTGCTTCCACTTCTTTCCTGCTTGCCATCGTGGTATCCCCCGGTGTCGTCATCGCCAGCGCTCCGTGAGCCGCACCATAATTGACTGCCGTCTCGGCATCGCCCGTAGTCATCAGGCCATATATCAAACCCGATGCAAAGGAGTCACCGCCGCCGACACGATCCATGATTTCCAGGCCTTTATAATCTTTCGCCTTATATATCTCGCCGTCCGCCCAGCAAATGGCGCTCCAGTCATTTACTGTTGCTGTTTTCACCTCCCGCAGGGTCGTGGCAACCACTTTAAAGTTTGTATACACCTGTGCTGCGTGATTGATCATTTTCTTATAGCCATCCAGATTTAATGTCTTGAGGTTCTCATCATTGCCTTCTATCTCAAAACCGAGACAAGCCGTGAAATCTTCCTCATTCCCGATCATCACATCCACATATTTGGCGATTTCCTTATTCACTTCCCGTGCCTTTTCCAGGCCGCCGATAGCACTCCACATAGACGGCCTGTAGTTCAGGTCATAAGAAATCACTGTACCATATTTCTTAGCCGTTTTAATCGCCGCAAGCACCGTCTCGCAGGATTGCTCGGACAAAGCCGCATAGATGCCTCCGGTATGCAGCCAGCGCACACCCAGTTCTCCGAAAATATGTTCAAAGTCAAAATCTGCCGGCGTTGCCTTGGAAATCGCCGTATTGGCACGGTCGGAACATCCCACTGCCCCGCGGATACCAAAGCCGCGCTCCGTAAAATTAAGCCCGTTTCTGCAGGTCCTTCCAATACCGTCCGTCTTCATCCATTTGATCAAAGAAGTATCCACACCGCCCTGCAGTATAAAATCTTCCATCAACATGCCAATTTCGTTGTCCGCAAAGGCTGTGATCACACCCGTATTCATCCCAAAGCATCTTCGCAGCCCACGCACCACATTATATTCTCCGCCGCCTTCCCATGCGCGAAAGCTCCTGGCCGTACGAATCCTTCCCTCTCCCGGATCCAGGCGCAGCATCACCTCTCCCAGGGATACCGCATCATATTTACATTCACTCTTAGGTTTTAAGTTGAGATTCATTCTGTTCTCCTTTCCTGATTCCCTTTTTATTTCTTCAGATCCGCACGAATTGCCGCCGCAAGTTCCACAGCCTCTTTCGTCAGCTCTTTGATCTTGTCAAACTCTCCGTTGCGGATCATGTCTCCTTTTACCATCCAGCTGCCGCCGCAGCAGAGGATCTTATCATATTCCAGATATTCTTTCAGATTCTTGGCATTGATCCCTCCGGTCGGCATGAATTTCATCATAGTATAGGGAGCCGCCATGGCCTTAATCATAGAAACCCCGCCAGCTTGTTCGGCCGGAAAGAACTTCACCACCTTCATGCCGCGCTTCGCCGCCTGTGCCACCTCAGAAGGCGTAATACATCCCGGAAATACCGGAATATTTTTTCCCAGACAATAATCCACGATTTCCGGATCAAAACCCGGACTTACAATAAATTTAGCGCCCGCCTGCACAGCCCGGTCTACCTGTTCGATCGTCAGGACCGTGCCTGCTCCCACAAGCATATCCGGATATTTCTCACTCATCTGACGGATGGATCCCTCTGCCGCCTCCGTGCGGAAAGTTACTTCCGCACAGGGCAGGCCTCCTTCTGTCAGTGCTTTCGCCAGCGGCAGCGCGTCTTTCACATCTTCCAAAACGACTACCGGAACCACACCATACTCATAAAACTGTTCGGCAATTGTTCTCATGTCATCTTCCTCCTTCAATATCATCTAATTATCTGTTCCATTTTGCGGCAGGACATCAATACTCCAGATATGCCCCTTTCATCGGACTTGCCGCATGTTCGCTGAACAGTCTGAGTACTCCTTTTTGATACTTAGGTTCCCTGGGCTTCCAATTCTTACGCCGCGTTTCAAGAATCTGCGACACTTCCTCCATACTTTTACGCTCCCCTGCAATACCCACGATATTCAGCTTTCTCTCTTCTACATCAATCTCGATCAGATCTCCTTCTTCCACAAGTGCGATCGGCCCGCAGTCCACCGCCTCCGGACTGCAATGTCCGATCACCGGTCCGGTAGATGCCCCGGAAAAACGGCCGTCTGTGATCAGCGCAATGCTTCTGCCCAATTCCTTATCGCTGCTGATCGCCTCAGAAGTATAGAACATCTCCGGCATACCGCTTCCTTTCGGGCCTTCATAACGGATAAATACAGCATCTCCCTTTTCCACCTTGTGTTTTAAGACGGCATCCAGACATTCCTCTTCACTGTCAAAGGGTCTGGCCCGCAAAACGGCCTTAAACATCTCTTTCGGACAGGCCGTATGTTTGATCACGGCTCCTTCCGGTGCCAGATTACCTCTCAGGACAGCAATGCTGCCGTCCGTTCCGATAGCGTTATCATAAGGTCGGATGATATCCTCCCTCTTCAGGGAAACGCCGTAACGTTTATTAAATTCCTGCAGCCACTTCTCACATCTTTCGTAAAATCCATTCTCTTTTAAAGCATCCAGATTTTCTCCCAAAGTCTTCCCTGTCACAGTCATTACGTCCAAATGCAGATGCTGTCGGATCTCTTCCATGATCGCCGGCACACCGCCCGCATAGTAGAAGCATTCTGCCGGCCAGCGGCCTGCCGGACGCACATCCAGAAGGTATCTGGCATTCCTGTGCAGCCTGTCAAAAGTATCTCCGGTAATCTCAATGCCAAATTCATGGGCAATGGCCGGAATATGCAGCAGACAGTTCGTACTACCTGAAACAGCCGCATGTACGAGAATCGCATTTTCAAAGCTCTCCATGGTAACGATATCGCTCGGACGCATATGCGGCATGGTCGCCAGCTTCACCGCCTGCATGCCGGCTTCTTTGGCAAAAGTAAGCAGATCCGGACTGGTGGCCGGCATCAGGGCGCTGCCGGGAAGCGCAAGCCCCAATGCCTCCGCCATGATCTGCATGGTAGAAGCCGTACCAATAAAGGAACAGGCGCCGCAGCTTGGACATGCATTACACTTTGCCCAGTTTAATTTTTCCTCATCAATCTCACCACGCTGATACTTTGCGCTGTACATGCCAAGCTGCTCTAATGTGAGCATTTCAGGTCCCGCGTTCATAGTGCCTCCAGGTACTACCACTGCAGGTACATCCGCTCTTGCCAAGCCCATCAGATTCCCCGGCATCCCCTTATCACAGCTTGCCAGATATACCCCCGCATCAAAAGGCGTTGCATTGGCATGGATCTCGATCATATTGGCAATCATCTCACGACTTGCCAGACTGTAATTAATACCGTCTGTCCCCTGGCTCTCACCATCGCAGATATCGGTGCAATAATAACGCGCTCCATACCCGCCTGCTTCCTCAATACCCTTGCGCACTTCCTCCACCAAAATATTCAAATGTCCGCTCCCCGGATGGCTGTCACCGTAAGTACTCTCGATCATCACCTGCGGTTTGGACAGATCTTCCGGTTTCCATCCTGTTCCAATGCGCAGCGGATCTAATTCCGGCGCAAGTTTACGCATCTCCTGACTCTTTAACCCCATACTCTTTCTCCTTTCTATCACTTTCACTTTTTAACTTCTGATAAATCATGCAAAAAACGAAATAATGAGCGCTACCACAAATCCAGTTCCGCCTACCAGCGTCTCCATAATCGTCCAAGTCTTTAATGTTGTCTTCTCATCCATACCCACAAGCGATTTTACCAGCCAGAATCCCGAATCATTAAAGTGCGAACATACAGTTGCACCGCCCGCCACGGCCGCTGTTGTACATGCCAGATACAAAGGTGAAAAATCTGCAATTCCCGGCATTGCCGCAATAATACCAGCCGCCATTGTCATGGCAACCGTTGCCGAACCAACACAGATCCTGACCAATGCCGCCACCACAAACGCTACCACTACGATCGGCAGATTTGCGGAAGATACTGCATTGCCAATCAGATCACCCAAACCGGAATACTGAAGCATATACCGCAGGACACCGCCGCATGCGGTCACTAATAGGATCAGACCGGTAGGCTCCAACGACTTTGTCATAATATTCTCCAGGTCTTTCATCGTATATCCATGTTTTAAACCAAGGATAATCATTGCCGCAATCGTTGCGATCAATAATGCCACAAAAGGTTCTCCTAGGAATCCGAAAATAGGCGCCAATCCGCTCAATGCCGGTACCACTGCTGCCACAGAATCCAGAATAATAAGCACCAGCGGAATCAGGATAATCCCTACGATCGTCCAGAAGTTCGGAAGCTTAGATTCATCAAAATCCGCCTGATTCGCCACATGTTCCGGGACCGGAACCATATATTTATTCCCACAGACTGCTCCCCACACAGGCCCTGCAACGATCATGGAACAAATACCACATAAAACACCTACCATAATGACCCATCCAAGTTCTACATTCAGCATGGTAGCCACCAGAACAGGCCCGGGCGTGGGAGGAATAAAAGCATGGCCCACAGCCAGTCCGGCAAGCAAGGGGATCGCATAGAACAAAGAAGACCTGTTCGTCCTCTTCGCGAGAGAGAACGCTAACGGGATCAGAATGATCAGGCCTGCATCAAAGAACACCGGCATTGCAATAACCAATCCCGTAATGCCCAGTGCCCACGCTGCTTTCTTATCGCCAAACCATTTGACCATACTGACGGCCAATGTCTGCGCCCCGCCCGAGGCCTCCAAAATTGCGCCGAACATGGAACCAAGACCTACCAATAAAGCTATCCCCTTTAACGTATTTCCAATTCCGTCATTTACCGCCGTTACAATATCTTCAAAAGGCATTCCTGCCCCCAGTCCGATCACGATCGCCCCCACCAGGATCGAAACCATCGCCTGTACTTTAAACTTAATAATCAATAAAAGTAATACCGCAAGCCCCAGAATCGCTGCCAATACCAATCTGGTCGGATTTAATGCCGCCACTTCCCCAGCCATAATTTGTAACCTCCTTCTACCTTCATGAAATACACGTTCTTTTCATTAACACTTTATAGTTTCTGCCATTAAACATCTGACGTCTGATGTTGTTGTGATAAAATTATATATTTATTGGTATTTTTCTACAATACATCTGATGTATTTAATAACTAATCTACCTTTTGTACAAAAAAAGATGAGATTCATCTTTAAAATCTCATCATCATTTGTGCAATATTACCATTGCTTTTTATCAGTCGTCTGTCAGGACATCCTATTCGTCTGATGTTTTACTCTTTTCCCGTTCTTCCATTATCTTCAGGATTGTCTGGCGGTTATAGGTCAAATGCATCATCATCGCACATTTGGCGCCTACCGAATCCCTCTTCAAAATGGAATCTGTAACTGCCCGATGCGTCTTGATCGTTTCTTCCATCAACATATGGTGGGTGAGGTTCGCAAACGTATAGACCGCCGTATTGATGACCGGTATCAAAGTTTCCACCACCTGATTCTTACTGCACCGTGCAATGCAGGTGTGAAATGCAATATCCTTACTGATATGATTGCGTCCATTCAGATACAGATACTCCGTCTCATCACACAGCCGTTTCAAATTCTTAAGCTCTTCCACGGATGCATTCCGGCAGGCCAGCGCCGCAATCTCCGGCTCGATCATAAGGCGTACATCAAACAAGTCCAATGCCAGTTTATACTTATCCTCTATCTTGCCGAACCCCAACGGATCCACCTCAATGGAATTGGTATTGATCACATAAGTGCCGGAGCCTCTGCGCACTTCCAATATCCCACGTGATACAAGCCCTTTCACTGCCTCTCTGATGGTGCTTCTCCCCACTCCGAACCGCTCGGCCAATTCAAATTCATTGGGGATTTTCTGCCCAGGCTCCACCGGTTCCTGCAGGATATATTTCATCAGCTCATCTTCTACCCGGGCGCCCAGGGGTTTCTTGCCCATATTCTTCGGACTGTACATAACTGTCCCTCTCCCATCATGCCATCACATTACGATTCTGCAAAATATCTCTTATACTCTCCCTCATCCGCATCAAAAAAGCAAAAGCCTATGATCCCGCGTCCCGTGTGGGCGCCGATAGCACAGCCTACAATCCCTACCATAACGGCTTTGGGATGAATCTCGGCCTCGATCAGTGAAAGCATATAATCCCGTCCTTCTTCGTCTTCCCCATGACAGAGGGCAACACTTTGTTCTTCCAGGCGACAGCCGTTCTCCTTCGCATACTCCAACAGGAACCGCAGGGACTTCTTCCGCCCACGCACTGTCTTGATCACAGAAAGCGCACCGTTCTCATCCACGATCAGGACCGGTTTCATATCCAATGTCTCCGCTAACGTCCCTTTGAACTTCGTCAGCCTGCCTCCTTTGATCAGATAGGCCAGTGTATGCACCGTGAACACGTGCCGTACATGAGAAATAAAGTAATCCGCCGCCGCAATGATCTCCTCCTTTGCTGCGCCCTTTTCCAGCATCGTAATCAGTTTTGACACCACCAGGCCAAACCCAATGGAAGCACACTTGGAATCAATGATCGTCAGATCAAAATCCGGGTACTCTTCCAGCACATTTGCCTTCGCCACATTGGCCGCATTGTAAGTGCCGGCAATGCCCGTAGAAAAACACAGGTAAATAACGCTGTCTCCTGCCTTGGCATAGGGCAGGAACGCATTCGTGAACATTTCCGGATTAATATGATATGTCTTTACATCTCTCTTAATATCATCCAGTATCTCATAAAATTCTTTTGTCTGAATCGTAGCCCCATCGAAGTAATCCACATCATCGATCACTACCGGCGTAGGGATCACATGCAGCTTATGTTCCTCGATATATTCCCGGGGCAGATCCGATGCCGAATCCGTAATGATTTTAAGCATAAAAAATGCACTCCTTCACAATATTAGCGTTCCCTATATTCTAACATTTTAAAGGAGTACATTCAATGTCCTATTATATTATTTATATTTTATTTAGATATCTTCCGCAATAAATACGCATCCTGTTCTGCCATAGAAACAGCCATATATAAATGGTTATAAACAGCCTTGTCTCTTACTGTAATTTAATGTAGAATAGAGTATCATATACAAAGAGAATCCGGAGAACATCCATGAAAAACTTTCCAACCTGATACAGAAATCACAAAAGCGGATAGAAACAACCCATGTTAACAGCATGGTTTTTTGTGGTTCCTGAATTTAGAAAGGAAAGGTTTTGTAATGTTAAAGAAAAATATATATTTGATGTATGCCATCTCCTGCCTGCAGGGAATGGTATTTTATGGGCCGATCGCCACATTATACCGGCAGGCGCAGGGCGTTACTGTTTTTGAGATCACACTGATAGAGAGCATTTCACTTGTACTTTGTCTTTTGCTGGAACTTCCGTGGGGCATCATATCCTCATCCTCCGGGCCGCATTCAGCCTGTTCTCCCCATTGCAGACACGGATGCAGAATGACCAGATCACCACAGCCAACCGGGCATCCGCCCTGAGTATCAATGCCGTTATGATCGATAGTGCGGGCATCGGAACCAATCTCATTTTTGGCGCGTTGGCAGAAAAGAATCTGATGTGGGCACTTTTGTTCGGTGCACTTTTATGTTTCTGCGGATTGATCCTGCTGGAACTGCGGAGATGCAAGATGAAATAATACACCTTGTCATTCAAAAACAGATGGGCTCCACATCCTCGCTGAGAGGTTTCATCTCATATTCCG
>CAYUKT010000110.1:0-1304 GCA_964445285.1 uncultured Bacteroides sp.
AAAGGCATGGGAAGTATTGCTTCCTTATCTGCTGTATTATTTGGCTTACAGCGCGGCGTATATTATCCTTACTTTTTTACAGGAAGCATTGATGCAAAGTCAGAATGAGGCATACAGAAGATTTATGACTAAGCAGGCGGCTACTGTGGCCGGTGTGACAGGAGGACTTGGCATGATGTTTGGCATCCTGCCGATACTTCCCATGTTAAAAAAGGAACTTCGACTGCGAAGAGACATGAGTGATCAGGAAAACAACAGGCAAAATCTGGCTAAGGAAATACTGTTTACTGTGATCATTGCATTTGCTTCTTCCTTGGGGCTTAATATTCTATTGACACTGACGGGATTTGCAGACAGTTCCCAGACTTATCGGGAAGTGGCGGACAGCCAGTATGGGGTCGCTTTTGCGGTGGGATTGATACTTTATGGCCTGATTTCCCCGCTGACGGAGGAAGTGGTCTTTCGCGGCGTGATCTTCAATCGGATGAGGCGTCTGTATGGGCCGGCCCTGGCAATCGTGGCATCGGCTCTTTTCTTTGGCGCTTTCCACGGTAATATGGTGCAGGGGGTATACGGCGGGTGCATGGGAATCCTGATGGCCTATCTGTATGAGAGAAGCGGCCGGTTTGCGGTGCCATTCTGCTTCCATATGACGGCCAATCTGGCAGTGTATATTATGGCGTATGCAAAGCATTTGCAGGAGATGCTGTTTACGCCGGTGGTATGTGGAGGGCTGCTTGCGTTAACGGTGGGATGTATTGTAATGGAACGGCGGACACGGACGGCAGACTGATGTTTGGATCAATCGGCAATTTGAGATATGATAGGGAGGCTGACATGAATATAACAGACAGAAACATAGACGGCGGCAGGGCATTTGACTGGGGCAGGACTTCAGCTGATTACGCAAGATTCCGGGACGTTTATCCACAGGAATTTTATGATAAGATCATCGGACGGGATTTGTGCAGGAGCGGCCAGAAAGTTCTGGATATCGGGACGGGAACCGGCGTGCTGCCGCGGAATCTGTATCGATATGGGGCAAGCTGGACGGGGACGGATATTTCCAAGGAACAGATTGAGCAGGCGAAAAATCTTTCGGAGGGCATGGAGATCACTTATTTTGTGACAGCTGCGGAAAATTTGGATTTTCCGGAGAATTCCTTTGATGTGATCACGGCCTGCCAGTGTTTCTTTTATTTTGATCATGAGAAGACTGCGCCTGTGCTTCATCGCATGCTAAAGCCGGACGGGAGACTTCTTTTATTATATATGGCGTGGCTGCCTTTTGAGGACAAGGTTGC
>CAYUKT010000110.1:1404-7680 GCA_964445285.1 uncultured Bacteroides sp.
AAATAGCCCCAGAAGAATTTGATATTCAGCATTATATGGCGATCGCGGAACTGCGGGTGGTAAAATAAAAGATTAGGAAAAAGCAGCTGAACATATAAAGTATATCTTTCAGGAAGGAGCCCCCACAATGATAAAACGAAATCAGGAAATAGAACAAATCATGAAGGAGCGTTTCGGAAAAGATACCATCCTCTCTCTTGCAACAGTAGAAAACGGTATCCCTTACGTGTGCAATGTAGATGCCTATTATGAAGACGGCGCTTTTTACATAATCACTCATGCACTCTCCAACAAGATGAGGCAGATTGCAGAGAATCCCACGGTGGCCGTTGCCGGCGAGTGGTTTACGGCACATGGTAAAGCCGTGAATTTAGGATACTTTGGGAAAGCAGAAAATCGGACGGCCGCGGATAAGTTAAAAAAAGCCTTTGCAGCGTGGATAGATAACGGGCATAATAATTTCGAGGATGAAAATACCATCATCCTGTGTGTTGAATTGACAGACGGTCTGTTGCTTTCACAGGGAACAAGGTATGAGTTTTAAAGGGGGCATTCTCCAGGATGAACTTGCGCGTCCGTTGATTCTGAGATTCCGCAAAGCGGGATCCTGGAGGTTAGTTTGAAAAATAGATATTTTATACGCAACTTTGTGCCTGAGGGCACAAATCCGCAGGTTGAGAAAGGAGCATGGTCATTCATATGACAGAACGGGAAAAAATGCTGGCAGGGCAGCTTTATGACTGTGGGGATGAAGAATTATTGACACAATGGCACAAGGCAAAAGATCTGGTGAGGGATTATAATTATACGGATTCTGCGGATGCGGAACGAAAAGAGAAGATCCTGCAGGAACTGCTGGGCGGCAAGGGTGATAATCTCTGGATAACGGCGCCGTTTTTTGCTGACTATGGCAATAATATTTACTTTGGCAATAACTGTGAAGTAAATATGAATTGTACTTTTTTAGATGATAATATTATTCGTATTGGCGACAACGCACTCATCGCGCCGAATGTACAGATCTATACGGCCTTTCATCCGACCAATGCGCGGGAGCGGTTTGGGGAACCGAAAGAGGATGGTTCTTTTGAATTCTGTAAAACACAGACAGCGCCGGTCACCATTGGCAATAACGTATGGATCGGCGGCGGCGTCATCATCATGCCGGGCGTTACGATAGGGGATAATGTGGTGATCGGGGCGGGAAGCGTTGTCACCAAAGATATTCCGGCCAATACTATAGCCTATGGCAATCCCTGCCGGGTCATGAGGGAGAATAGATAATTCGGTCTGTTGGAAAAAAGGAGGAGATGGGTAGTGCAGGTAATAGAGTATTTTGCCTGTGAACGTCAGGAATACTGGCTGTCTCAGATTCAGAAGTGTGACTGGGGCGCCGGGGTGTTTTTGCATGAATGACTCAGCATATCGGTTTATATGAAAAGTACGGATGTGAATTTTACCAGATGATGAACGATATCGGCGGTGAGCCGTCCAGGGTATATAAGAAGCGGATAGATGAAATGTGATAAAGCGGCAGGCAGGTGAAGAGACACTATGGACAAAGAAATGACTGTAAACGGAAAAACATATGAGGTCATTCAGTTACTGGGTAAGGGAAAGGGCGGCTATTCTTATCTGGCAGGCGATGGAAGCAGACAATATGTTTTGAAGCAGATACACCATGAGCCTTGTGAGTATTATCAGTTTGGAAATAAAATTGAGGCGGAAGTACACGATTACGAGCGGTTAAGGGCAATCGGGATTAAAATGCCCATCCTGCTTGAGGTGGATGTGGAACAGGAACGTATTTTGAAGGAATTTATTGAGGGTGATACCATTTATGAGTTAATCCTCCAGGATAAAATGAAACCATCCTATACAGACCAGCTCCGGGATATGTGCGCTTTATTATATGGGGCGCATACGAATATAGATTATTTCCCGACAAATTTTGTGGTGCAGGAAGAAGTACTCTATTACATTGATTTTGAATGTAATGATTATATGGAAGAGTGGGATTTTGAGAACTGGGGCGTGAAATATTGGTCAAAAACGCCGGAATTTCTGCAATATGTGAGGGAACACTGATAAGCTGGCAGTTTGGAGGCAATGATCCGTTGGAGGGTATCAGTATCTATGATGGAGGAGAATACTGGCATTTTGTTACATTTGGTCTGTCGGAACTGTATCAGAAGGAATCGGATGATAAGGAGATCAGCGGTTATGGCATGGAATTTACCTTTAAATTAAAGAAAGATGATTACGAGGACGAAGAGGCAGAAATAAAATGTGTATGTGGTATTTTGCAGACGATTGCGAGGATTACTTTTACAAAGGGGGAAATATTTGGTCCCTATGAGTACCTGTACACAGGACAGACACAGGGAATCGATACGAAAATGCAGTCTGCCATCACAGGATTTATCACGGTCCCGGATAAGCAGCTGAAATCGATAGTGATACCGAATGGTAAAGTTGATTTTGTTGCATTTATCGGAGCAACGGATGCTGAATTGACAGCCGTCAGGAATCATGAGATGACGGCGGCTGAGTTATATGAGAAAATCGGTTCCGATGTAACGGATTATAAGAGAAAAACAGTTATCTGAGTAGGAGAAACGGCATGGACAAGCCAGAACTGACAGCGGAGCAGAAAAAGACAGAGATGGATTTATGGATCATAGCATGTATCACTTTGGCGGTTTTCTTTTGCTATGCATTAAAGGACAATCAGCTCAGGGATTTTGTCACCAATACGGAAATTTCCGTTATCCCGCGTCTACTGGTCAATGCCGGGGTTCAGTTTGGCATAGCCGGACTGGGCATTACGGTCGTGTGTATTCTGAGAAAAGAAAAATTTACGGCATATGGATTGAGGAAAAATAATACGGTTAAGGCTGTCATCGGGACTCTCTTATCTTTTATTCCTTATATCTGCTACCTATTCATTTCAGGTCAGGTGAACAATTATCGCCCATTCGGTATCTTAGTTACAGATGATGTGATCGCAAGCGGAATACCCTTTTCCCTATTGGGTATGGCGCTTATTGTCCTCGTGTGGGGATTTTTTGAGGGATTCAATTATGCCGTGATCTGCGAGAAGATCAATAAAAGATACCCGCCCCAAAACATATGGTTAGATTACGGAGCTATTACCTGCGCTGTCTTTTGCGTATTGTTTCATGCATTTAATATATCCTTCTGGGGTATGGTTGAGATTGTTACAACCTTTCTTGCGATTTATGGTATGCTGCTTGTGAAAAGGCAGACCGGGAATGCCTGGGGTTGTGTCTTTGCTTTTTGTTTGATCTGGAATGCGCTTTAGTTTTTATAATACTTTTGAATGGGGAAATTGAGGATGAGTAAATATGATTCTTTATGGGAATATGTGCAGAGGAATGGGAGTGATTCTTTTAAGCTGTCATTTGAAGAAATACAGGGTATTGTGGGAATCCCGATAGACCATTCTTTCCTGAAATATAAAAAGGAGCTTACCGAATACGGATATGAGGTGGGCAAAATATCCATGAAAGAGCAGACGGTTGTCTTTCACAAAATGGAGTAAGAATTCGGAGATTTAATCATATGAAAGGTTTTGTACGGAAAAATTCATTGTTTTCCCTTTGCGGTTTAAATTGCGGATTGTGTCCGATGCTTTTGGGAAATCATTGCGGCGGATGCGGTAATGGGAATCAGTCATGTAAGATTGCAAGATGCAGCCTTGAGCATGGAGGGGTAGAGTACTGTTATGAGTGCAGACAGTATCCCTGTGAAAAATACCGGCACATTGATGAATATGATTCTTTTATCACGCACAGGCGGCGAAGAGCAGATCTGGAAAGGGCGCAGAGGATAGGGATTGAACAGTATAATTTGGAACAGCAGGAAAAAATACGGATTCTTTCTTACTTATTGTCTCATTATAATGACGGGCGTAAGAAAAATTTCTTTTGTGTGGCCGTCAATTTATTAGCACTTTCTGAACTGCAGGAAGCTGTGAACCAGATAGAATCCAATGAAGAACTGCCCTTATTGCCGTTTAAGGAAAGGTGTTCTTATGCGGCGGCGGTGATTCAAAAGATTGCCGACAGAAAAGAGATAAACTTGAAACTGATCAGGAAAAAATAATTTATAATTAAAAAAGGAATTATTGGAATTTATATCAACAGCATCAATGATGGAGGAGAATATGAAGGAGTATAAATATGTCACTTTAAGACAACGACCAGAATTAAAGGACAGGGCAGCCGAATGGTTTCATTACAAATGGGGAGTACCAAAGGAAGCGTACCTTGCATGTATGGAAATTTATCTAAACAATGAAACTGAGTATGGCTGGTACCTCTGCTTAGATGGAGACAGGATCATAGGAGGCCTTGGAGTCATTGAAAATGATTTCCATGATAGAAAGGACCTCACACCGAATGTTTGTGCCGTGTATACAGAGGAAGAATATCGCTGTAAAGGAGTTGCAGGACATTTGCTTAATATGGTTGTAGATGATTTAAGATCGAAAGCGATAACCCCCATCTATTTACTTACTGACCATACAGGCTTTTATGAGAGATACGGTTGGGAATTTTTGTGTCTGGTTCAAGGAAATGATGAACCAGAAATGTCAAGAATGTATATCCACAGATAACTCGACTATGGGATGAGTTGATTCCTGCATAGATCAGAAACCTGCGGAGGAAAAGAAAGATGCTGGTTGCTGGGGAACAGATTTACTGTACAACTTCTGTAAACGGTCAGTCATTGGAACTGCAGATAGATACATTATGAGACATCCATTAATATAGAAACGATTGACCACATTATTTTGGGTGGCGAGACAATTTGGTCATCCGACAATTAAGGTATAGCATCTGAAGGGAGAAACACGTGATGGATGATATGATGGAATTTGCCAGCAGAGAGGAATTCAGGCAGTGGCTTTCTGCGCATTGTCAGTCAAATGATGGTATCTGGCTTTTATTTGGCAAGGCCGGCGGGCCGAAAACAATAAAAGCAGGCGAGGCTCTGGAGGAAGCGCTCTGTTATGGATGGATTGACGGGCAGATGCAGAGTATTGACGATAAAACGTATAAGAAATACTTTTCCATGCGCAGGGAGAAGAGTAAGTGGTCGGAGAAGAACAAGGCTTTGGTCCAAAAGCTGGAAGAACGGGGGCTTATGACCGATTTTGGCAGAAAGAAGATAGAGGAAGCCAAGAAAAACGGACAGTGGGATGCGCCGAGATCCATGCCGATTACAGAGGATCAGATTGCCGGCATAGCGGCATTGTTGGAGGGATATGAGCCAGCCTGTACAAATTTTGGGGCCATGTCTTTGTCGGTAAAGAAAACTTATACGCGGGCGTACCTGGATGCCAAAACTGATGCCGGACGGGAAAAACAGCTTGCCTGGATGGTAGACAGGCTTAATAGAAATTTGAAACCGATGTAATTTAGGAGAATTGGGAAGATGGCATTTCAGATTATGGCGTTTTTTATTCTAGCAGCATTTTATGGATGCTACTTTACGAAAATGATTAGTCAGCGCCAGAAAGGGATACAAACTGACCAAATCGGAAAAGGAAAGACCGGTTTGGCGAAATATATTGAGATCACTATGAAGATTGCCACCTGTAAAGTTCCGCCTGTGGAGGTTGTAAGCATCGTTATGGATTCGACCTCCTTTTCTGTATCGGTGAGGGGGATTGGAGCAGGTGTCGCTGTCATGGGCGTGATCGTGTTTATCATTTCGGTTATAACGATGCAGGACAGCTGGCGGGCAGGGGTATCCAGTACGGATAAGACGGAATTTGTGACAAGAGGTATCTACCAGATCAGCCGCAATCCTGCGTTTCTGGGTTTTGATCTGGTATATATTGGAATGGTGTTCATGTTTTTTAACTGGCCGCTTTTGATGGTTTCGGTTTGGGCGATGGTTATGTTTCATTTGCAGATCAGGTTTGTGGAAGAAGTGTTTTTGCTGGAAACATTTGGAGAAGTGTATCTGAATTATAAGAATAAGGTTTGCCGGTATCTTGGAAGAAGGCGGTAAAAATATGGATACAAAAATATACAAGTATATCCTTCAGGCGCTCAACGCGGTTGTATTATCCGGTATAATCCTGATTCTCATAGGTTCTTATTATTGTGTATTCAAGGCAGGAATCCCCTATCAGGATCCGCCGCTGGAACTGCAGATACAATATATTATTGATATGAGAATCGGGGAAACATTACTGAAAAACGGCTTGTTCATGACCATATGCGGCGGCGTAGTCCGTTT
>CAYUKT010000111.1:0-1895 GCA_964445285.1 uncultured Bacteroides sp.
AATCCATCAGATAACCACCTTTCAAAGAGATTGTCAGTTTCAGCGGGGCAAAGGACTTTAACATCATGCCCTCTTTGCGCGCCATAGAGGGAGTGGTACCGTGGAACCGGGTAAAGGCCTTGGTAAAGCTGTCGGGGGAATCATAGCCGTATTTAAGAGCAAGATCGATGATCTTTACGCCGTCTGTGATCAGTTCCCCGCCTGCCAGGGCAAGCCTGCGGTTCCGGATATATTCCGCAACGGTGTAGCCGCAGAGCATGCTGAAGCCTTTCTGGAAATAGAACGGCGAGATGCAAACATGCCTGGCCACTGCATCCGTGTCAATATCTTCTGTGATATGAGTTTCGATGTACGCTACGGCGTCTCCGATTGCCTTCATCCATTCCATGGTCTGTCTCCTTTGCTGCTGCTGTAGTTGTAGTATAGCTTTGTGTGCGGTAGTGTGCCCGATTTTATGTGGTTTGTTTTGTCGGAGAGGGCTTAGTGCTGCAAATTTGAAGCGTTAATCTAGTCATTTTTATGAGAAATGATTAGATTGATGTTGGCTGTGATGTCATTACGCGATACAATTATACCATAGCTATAAAGAGAACTCTAATGCAGACGGCATCATACAGGAGGCATTTTTATGAAAATGATCATCATTTATGAATCCACCCATCATAAAATGCAATCCCCCTCATTTAACCTGTAGAAATCCTGCCGGTATGCCGATATTTATATATAAGCATGAGAACCGGAATACCCCAGCAGGAAAACATACGAGGCGGGGGATCCACAAACAACACAGGCACAGGGAAGTGCCTTATCATCATAAGGAAGTGATCACATGAAAATTGGGGAAGCGCAGAAGGCTTACAGGCAGCAGCTGAGCCTCTTAAGGGGGCAGCGCAGCGACTATGTCAAACAGCGGGAAGAAAACCGCAAGAGGATGGAGAAAGCCCAGGAAAAAAGTGAGCAGCTGGGGGTAACGTTTGAATTATCAGAAGAGTATCTGGCAAGGGAGAAAGAACTGCAGGGGCAGATAGACGCCCTTTCCGGGCAGATTAAGAAAAATGAGAAGGTACTTGAGGATCTGGCGAACCAGGAGATGGGTATCTTCAACAGTGTGGCAGCCAAGCAGCAGGGCGATGCCATGAAAGAGTACGGCGAGGAGATGGCCAAGTGTCTGGAGATCGCCAGAAGGATCAGCCGGGGCGACAGGGTGCCTGCCCAGGATGAAAAGAAGCTGATGGATTTTAATATGGAGATTTATCAGATGGCGAAAGAGATGGCGGCCATGAATATGGATAAGAAACATAAGGAGTGGGAATCCCTCTGGGGCGAGGAGGAAGAGAAGGAATATGATGATCCCAGAGAGGCTGCGGAGAATGCGGAGACGAATGTAGAAATGCCGGAGGGCATGGAAGCGGCGGCCGATGCACAAGCGCCAGCCGAATAGCCGGAGAGGGCAGGTTTAAGAATGTTATGAAAGGTGCGAAGGATATGACCAGGGGCAACCCGTTTGCCCTGTTATTCGGCTTTGCTTTCTCCCTGATGATCGGCAATGTGTTCCAGCAGTTATATACCTTTGTGGACACGATGATCGTGGGAAAATATCTGGGTGTGACGGCACTGGCGGCTCTGGGGGCAACAGAGTGGCTGGTGTTTGTTATGTTTGGGTGTGTGCAGGGGATCACCCAGGGATTTTCCATCAGCATGGCGGGACGGTTCGGCAGCCGTGATGAGAAGGGATTAAAAGAAGATATGGGAAGCAGTATCTGCCTGTGTCTGATTCTTGGGATTTTATTTACGGTAGTTGGGCTGGTGTTATGTAAACCGGCACTGCGATTATTACACACACCGCAGGATACGATGGGGATGGCGCAGATCTATCTGCGGACTCTCTATGGCGG
>CAYUKT010000111.1:1995-7675 GCA_964445285.1 uncultured Bacteroides sp.
GGCTTTACGGCGGCCAATAAACTGTACGGATTATTGGAGACGGCGGCAGTCTCTTACAGTTATGCGGTGGTGTCCTACACAGGCCAGAATGCGGGGGCCGGTGACTATGGAAGAGTGAAAAAGGGACTTGGCGCCGCCTGTGTGATGGGGGTCGTGACGTCAGGAGTCATGTCATTTGTTATGTTAACCTTTGGCAGGCCGATCTTAGCCTGTTTCCTGTCGGGAGAGGAAAGGATTCTGGCGGAGACGCTGGAGATTGGCTGTGCGTTTCTTCAGATTTTGGCAGCTTTTTTCTGGCTTTTGTATCTGCTCTATATTATAAGGGCCTGTGTGCAGGGCATGGGCAATACGGTGCTACCCATGTGTTCCAGTTTCCTGCAGCTGGCCATGCGGGTAGGATGCGCTTTTTTGCTGACGAAAAAGATTGGCCGGACGGGGGTCTTCTGGGGTGAGGTCTGGGCTTGGATTCTGGCGGATGTGTTCTTGTGCCTGTGCCTGTTGTGGGTATACAGGCGGCAGTCTGTGATGTGGGAGGATAAATAATTGAAGTACTTTAAAAACTATAGACCCCTTACAGCAACCCCATATCAACGCAGTGAGACTTATGTGGAGATAGAGCCCTGTGCGGCGCTGAAACCCTGTATCCGCTGTTTTTGGGGAAGTAAAGATATCTACTGGCAAGAGGCCGGCGTGGAGGAACGGAGTGTGGTGGTGCCGGATACCTGTATGGATGTCATATTTACTTTCGATCATACGAACAATCGGCTGTACTGCGGGTTCTGCGGCATGGATGACAGGGCAGTCCTCAGTAGTGGCAGCCCAGTGGGGCGTCTGCAGTTATCCATTTTCGGCATCCGTTTCTACGCCTGGAGCGCGGTTCTTTTTTCGGAGGAACCCATGCGGGCATGCAGGAATTTCTGCGGGGATGCCTCAATCTATTATTCCTGGCTGGTACGTGAACTGGGACAGAAATTGTGGGAGCCGGCGGCGATAGAAGAGCGGGTGCAGCTGGCGGAGGCGGCTTTGCTCCGGAGAATGGATTTGCGGCAGGAAAATTCGGTTTTCGTGGAAGCTGTGGCGGAGATCCTCTCGCAGCGGGGCGCTCTGCGGATGCATGAACTTGCGCGGGATATGCATGTGAGCGACAGGCAGTTACAGCGCGTTTTTCGGGAAAATATGGGTGTTTCCCCCAAAAGGTTCGCATCGTTGGTGCGCTATCAGAATCTCTGGCGGGATATCCTTACGGCGTCTGGCAGACAGGTTATGGATGAAGTCTGTCTGTTACAATACACGGACCAGGCCCATCTTATGCGGGAATTTAAGCGTTATCACGGGATGACGATTCCGCAGGCGTGTGCCCTGGCTGGAAGATATGTCGCTTTTTAACAAGACAGGATCGGGAAAGCGGGATAAGATGAGGAAGAAATGAAATTTTGGTAAGGAGGATTCCCGATCATGAGAGAACAGGACAGAGAAGTTTTTGAAAAGGCAAGGAAGTTTGTGTATCGTAACGCCCGTCTGCTGGATGTGGCAAGGTGGCGGTATCATTTTGAACAGGGAAGCGCCCAGGAGGTGACAGCAGCCCTGTCTGTTTATCAGAATGAGGATGGCGGTTTTGGGCACGGCCTGGAGGAGGATTGCATGAATCCGAATTCTTCCCCGATACAGGTATGGCGGGCAACGGTGGCATTGCGGGAAATTAGAGGTTTACATAACACCAATCCGATGATTCGGGAAATGCTGCGGTATCTGGAGCAGACGCCGGATTTTGACGGGAAGAAATGGAGTAATGTCATAGCCACCAATAACGACTATCCACACGCGCCATGGTGGACGTATCCCAGGGAACCCTGGCGGCAGGAGACGGACGATCATCTGTTTGGCAGCCGTTATAATCCAACGGCTTCCCTGGCCGGGTTTGTGCTGAGATATGCGGGTGTGGAATGCGCTTTTGGGAAGACGGCGCTTCGGATCGCGAAGGAAGCGGTGGAGGATCTTTTCAGGATCGGCGATCCGCAGGATATGAATGTGCTCTCCTGCTTCATCCAGCTGCGGGAAGATATCATCGGGGCAGGCCTTTCTGAGTGTTTTGAGATGGAGCGGCTGACTGCGCTTTTGCAGGAACTGGTGTCTGCGACCATCACCAAGGATGTTTCCATCTGGGAGAACAGCTATGTCTGTAAACCGTCCCAGTTTTTCCAGGAAAGGGAATCCATTTTCTATGAAAAGAATCGTGAGATGGCGCAGTACGAGTGCGAGTTTATCAGGAAAACGCAGATGCAGGACGGCGGGTATACGGTGACCTGGGACTGGGAAGAGTATCCGGAGGCCTGGGCGGTCAGTAAGAATTGGTGGCGGGCGGAGATCACGGTCAATAATATGATCTTTCTGGACAATATGACAAAGGAAGGGCAGGGATTTACTTTTTTATAGAATAACGATTGCATAAACTTGGAGAGTCCTGATAAAATGGTGGTAAAATGAAAATCCTGTGATGTTTTGTAAGCAAAAGGAACGATAGGAGAATACGGAGGATCCAGATATGACACCCACAGTACTTTATTATGCGAAATGCGCTACCTGTCAGAAGGCCCTGAAATGGCTGGAGGCAAAGGGGATTGCCTATGAAGGACGCCCGATCAAGGAGAAAAATCCGAGCGTGGATGAGCTGAGAAGCTGGCAGGAAAAGAGCGGGCTGCCTTTGAAGCGGTTTTTTAATACCAGCGGACTGCTTTATAAAGAGATGGGATTAAAGGATAAACTTCCGGATATGAGTGAAGAGGAACAGCTTGCCCTTCTTGCCACAGACGGGATGCTGGTCAAGAGACCGCTTTTTGTGAGTGATAAGGGTGTCTTTCCGGGATTTAAGGAGAGCGCATGGGAGGAGATCCTGGCAAAATAGCACTGGGAGCAAAAAAGTATGGTACAGGATATTTTCAACGAATATGCGAGATTTGCGCAGATAGAGGCGATGGCGATCGGCGGTTCGCGTGCGCTTAAGAAAAACGATCAATATTCAAATTACGATGTCTATGTCTACTGGAAGGAGCCGATTCCGACAGCCCTCAGAAAGGCTGTGCTGCAGAAACACTGCAGCGGCATGGAACTGGGGAACTATTATAGGGAATATACGGACAGCTGTATCATGGAAGACGGGATGCAGTTGAATATCATTTATCGTAATCTGGATGAGTTCCTCGCAGGCGTGCAGGAAGTGGTGGAGGGGCATAAGGCCCGGGACGGCTATACCACCTGTATGTGGCACAGCCTGTTGATCGGACGCATAGCCTATGACAAGGGCGGGCGGCTGGCGGCGGCCAAGCAGAGGTATGTAGTAAGATATCCGCAGGCACTCAAACAGAATGTCATCAGCCATAATATGAAACTGATCAAATATGGCATGGGGGCATATCTTGTCCAGATTCATAAGGCCATGAAACGGGGAGACCTGATCAGCATCAACCAGGAGGTACATAAGTTCCTGGCTTCCTATTTTGATGTGATCTTTGCCATGAATGAGAAACTCCATCCCGGAGAGAAGCGGCTTTTGGATATCTGCGTGAAGGAGTGTCGGGTGCTGCCGGATAATTTTGAGAGGAACATCAGGACGCTGATGCAGAATATGTATCAGGAACCGGCGGCGGTTTCCCTTGTTGATACTATGGTGACGGAGTTGGAGAAGGTGTTGGGGGAGGAATTGGGATAGAGGAGGACATGGGTGTATTAATTAGGGACGCTCAAATGGAAGCTGATTTCTACGTCACCGCGCTCTCGCTCCGCTTCAAGCATAGCGGATACTAAGCTCGTGGAAAACCTCGCTAAGTACCGATGCTTTCAGAGGGGTTCCTTTAGAAATCAGCTTTCATTTGAGCTGGCATTGGCTACACGGGGCAGTAATCGTGTAATCCAGCTATAACGCGAGTTGCATTGCGGATGGATTTGATGTATATTGGTTGATGGTGTGTTAGTTTAGAAATGCGTATGGAGGAGCAGGATTTTATGAAAATTATAGACGGCGGTGTCACGGCGGCGCAGGGGTTTGAGGCGGCCGGCGTGGAGGCGGCGATCAAATATCATAACAGAAAGGACATGTCCATGATCTACAGCCGGGTGCCCTGCCGGGCGGCGGGTGTCTTTACCAGCAATGTGGTGAAGGCGGCGCCGGTGCTCTGGGATAAGGAAGTGGTGGAACATTCGCCATATGCTCAGGCGGTCATTGTGAACGCGGGAATTGCCAATGCCTGTACGGGAAAGCAGGGATATGACTGCTGCCGGCAGACGGCGGCGAAGGCGGCCCGGGTATTGGATATTCCGAAGGATTCGGTACTGGTGGCGTCCACAGGCGTGATCGGCTGGCAGCTTCCGGTGGACAAGATTACGGCTGGGGTGGAGAAGCTGGCGGCGGTGAAGGCGGATACGCTGGAGGCCGGACAGGCGGCGGTGGAGGCCATGATGACCACGGATACGGTGCCTAAGCAGGCGGCAGTGGAGATTGAGATAGGCGGCAAAAAGGTCACTGTGGGCGGCATGTGTAAGGGTTCCGGAATGATTCATCCCAATATGTGTACCATGCTGGGATTTGTGACCACGGATCTGGCGATTTCCAAGGAACTCCTGCAGGAGGCTCTGCGGGAGGATGTGGTAGACACCTTTAATATGATCTCGGTGGACGGCGATACTTCCACCAACGACACCCTGATCGTGCTGGCGAACGGTCTGGCGGGGAATCCGGAGATTACGGAGAAAAATGAGGATTATGATAAATTCAGGGAGGCACTTAACTATATAGATACCACTTTGGCCAAGAAGATGGCTGGGGACGGGGAAGGCGCCACTGCATTGTTTGAGACGAGAGTCATCCACGCGGCCACCAAACAGGAGGCCCGGATCTTAAGCAAATCCGTGGTCTGTTCCAGTCTCACCAAGGCCATGATCTACGGCCATGATGCCAATGTGGGACGGATCATGTGCGCGCTGGGGTATTCAGGGGTGGACTTCGATCCGGAGCAGGTGGATATTTTCTGCGAGAGTGATGAGGACAGGATGCAGATCTGTCAAAACGGTATGCTGACGGATTATGACGAGGAGGCAGCCACGAAGATTCTCTCGGCGCCGGAGGTGCGGGTGATCGTGGACATGAAGCGGGGGCAGGAGAGCGCCGCCGCCTGGGGATGCGACCTGACCTATGATTATGTGAAGATCAATGCGGATTACCGCAGTTAAGAGAGACAGAACAGATAAAAGAGAGATATAACAAGCAGAAAAGAGGAAACAACATGGAACAGCAGGAGATGAACAAGATCCTGGAAAAAGCGGAGGTCCTGATCGAGGCGCTTCCCTATATTCAGAAATTCAACCGGAAGATCATTGTGGTCAAATATGGCGGCAGTGCCATGAGCAACGAGGAGTTGCAGCGCAATGTGATCAAGGATGTGACCCTCTTAAAGCTGGTAGGTTTCAAGCCTATCATCGTGCATGGCGGCGGCAAGGAGATCAGCCGCTGGGTAGGCAAGGTAGGCAAGGAGGCCAGGTTTGTGGGCGGTCTTCGTGTGACGGACGATGAGACCATGGAGATTGCGGAGATGGTCCTCAATAAGGTCAATAAGAATCTGGTCCGTATGGTCAGCGAGCTGGGCGTCAGGGCAGTGGGCGTCAGCGGCAAGGACGGCGGACTGCTGAC
>CAYUKT010000112.1:0-4188 GCA_964445285.1 uncultured Bacteroides sp.
TGTGGTAAGGGGGATTTTGGATGACAGGATTCCAAGCGGAACGCTTTATAAAGGGGTAAAGGTAGTAGGCCGGATTGAAAATATTAAATACATTCTGCCGGAAAATAAACTGGATGAAATTGCCATTACCCTGGCCCTTAAGGATTATGACCATTTGGAATATATTGTTGATTTATGCGAAAAATCCGGTGTTCATACAAAATTTATTCCTGATTATAATTCCCTGGTGCCAAGCCACCCTTATACAGAGGATTTGATGGGGCTCCCGGTTATCAATATCCGCTATGTGCCCCTTACAAATACCTTAAACTGGGTTGCCAAGCGGGCTGTGGATATTTTTGGGGCAGCGGTAGGGATTATCCTGTCTTCACCGATTATGCTTGTTGCAGCGCTGGCGGTGAAATTTACCAGCCGGGGGCCCATTATTTTTAAGCAGGAGAGAGTAGGACTTCATAACAGAACCTTTCAAATGTATAAATTCAGAACCATGGCTATGCAGAAGCCCTCGGCGGAGCAAAAGGCGTGGACGGTTAAGGATGACCCGAGAGTGACCAAAGTAGGAAAGTTTTTAAGGCGTACCAGTCTGGATGAGCTTCCCCAGCTGTTTAATATTTTAATGGGTGAGATGTCTTTGGTAGGGCCAAGGCCGGAGCGGCCTCAGTTTGTAGAAAAATTTAAAGAAGAAATTCCACGTTACATGATTAAGCATCAGGTAAGACCCGGACTTACAGGCTGGGCTCAGATCAATGGCTACCGGGGAGATACCTCCATACGCAAAAGAATTGAATATGATTTGTTCTATATTGAAAATTGGACCATGGCAATGGATTTTAAAATTATGTTTCTCACGATATTTAAAGGCTTCATTAATAAAAATGCCTATTAGAGGGCAAACTCTTTGCATAGAGTAAATTGGAATATTTCAGTCATGCCCATTCATAAGTTGTCGGTTTATACATTTTGCATAAATCAGTTAGATTATTTCCGACAGTTTATTTCATGTCGGGCGTCCGCCCTACGTCATAAACGGTCGTTTTTTTGTTGTAAAAAGTAAATATTTTTATATTTGACTTCTAATTTATCTGGGAAAATGGTACGATATAATATACAAATAGCGGAGATTGCCAAGGAATCTCTGCCTGTTACGATACAACATAAACCAATCACAAACATTTCCAAGGAGGGATACCGATGAGCGTAAATGGAATTACCAGTACAACCAGTACTTACGATCCTTATCAGACAACACAGCCCAGCACAAAGCCTGCGGAAGAAACAGGTGCAGCTTCCGGCTCTGAATCCAAGAAGGAAGAAAGCGGCGTTGTATATGAGCCTTCAAAAGAGAACCCTACAACTGCAGCAAAGACATATACGCAGAATACAGAATTAGTAAACAAGCTGAAAGCGGATGCTGAATCACACACCAAACAGCTGCAGAACATCGTACAGCAGTTGATGACCAAACAGGGGCAGACTTATAACAATGCCAACGATATGTGGCGTTTCCTTGCGAGCGGTAAGTTCGAAGTGGATGAGGCAACCAAACTGCAGGCACAGAAGGATATCGCTGAGGATGGTTACTGGGGCGTAAACCAGACTTCCGACAGGATCATTGATTTTGCCAAGGCCCTGACAGGCGGCGATCCGAGTAAGATCGAAGAGATGCGCGATGCTTTCAAGAAGGGCTATAAGCAGGCTGAAAAGACTTGGGGCGGTGAGCTGCCGGAAATCTCCAAGAAGACTTATGACGCAGTGATGGAGAAATTTGATAAGATGGCTGAAGAAGCTGGCCAGAATACGGCTGCTACAAGCCCGGATACCACGAACTAAATAATATTTATGGATGGCAGTCAGGAAGGAATCAGGGAATTATCTCTGGTTCCTTTTTTATGCAAAATCAGTTATAATCAAAAGTGAGTCCGGCCTCGGGTTCCCTATATAACAACGGATGCCAATGCCAGACTGCACCACCAGACATTCTTATACAAATATGAAAGCACTGCATTCCAGCGCAGAAAGAGGTATCTATGATTGAAAATGAAAAAGTAAAGAAGATCCCCTATGGTGGAGACTATAATCCGGAACAATGGCCTGAGGAGACCTGGGAAGAGGATATGCGGCTTTTTAAACTTGCCCATATCGACATTGTCACCCTCAATGTTTTCAGCTGGGCTGCCCTGCAGTCCGATGACGACACTTACCATTTTGAAAAACTGGACAAGATCATGGAACTGGTATCCCGTCATGGTCTCAAAGTGTGCCTGGCCACTTCCACCGGTGCCCATCCTGCCTGGATGGCCAGAAAGCACCCTGACATCCTGCGTGTGGAAAATAGCGGCATGAAACGAAAATTCGGCGGCAGGCACAATTCCTGTCCTAATAGCCCAACCTATCAAAAATATGCTGCAGCACTGGCGGCAAAGCTGGCCGAACGCTACAAAAGCTATGACAACATCGTCTGCTGGCATATCTCCAATGAATACGGCGGAGAGTGTTACTGCGAAAACTGTGAGAAAAAATTCCAGGAATGGCTGAAAGATAAGTATAAGACTATTGAAGAGGTAAACCGGGTATGGGATACCGCTTTCTGGGGACACACGTTCTATGATTTTGAGGATATCGTTGTTCCCAATCAGCTCTCCGAACACTTTGAGAATGACCGCACCATGTTCCAGGGAATCTCCCTGGACTACAGACGTTTTAATTCCGAAAGCATCTTAAATGCCTACCGTCTGGAATATGACGCCATCCATGCCATCACGCCGGACATCCCCATCACCACCAACCTGATGGGCACCTATCAACCCCTGGATTATCAGATGTGGGCTAAATACATGGACTTTGTCTCCTGGGACAACTATCCTGCCAACGATACCCCGCCGGAAGAAACTGCCATGCGCCACGACCTGATGCGCGGCTTAAAACAGGGGAAACCTTTCGCCCTGATGGAACAGACTCCCTCTGTGACCAACTGGCTGCCTTACAACATGCTCAAGCGTCCCGGCGTGATGCGGCTCCTGAGTTACCAAGCTGTAGCCCACGGCGCAGATACGGTGATGTTTTTCCAGATGAAAAGAAGCATCGGCGCCTGCGAAAAATATCATGGCGCTGTGATAGACCATGCGGGACACGAAAACACCCGCGTATTCCGGGAAATCAGTGAGCTGGGCGCAGAACTTGAAAAGCTGGGTTCTAAGACCCTGGGGGCAAGATGCGATGCAAAGGCCGCCATTGTCTTTGACTGGGATAACTGGTGGGCTGTCTCCTACTCCGCCGGCCCTTCCGTCTATCTGGATTACTGCAAGGAAATAGTCCGCTATTATAAGGCGCTCCATGACCAGAATATCCCCGTGGACATGATCGGTGTGGAAGATGATCTGTCCGCTTATTCCCTGGTGATAGCACCCGTACTCTATATGGTCAAGACCGGCTATGATGAGAAAATACGCTCCTATGTACAAGATGGCGGCCGCTTCCTGACCACCTTTTTCAGTGGTTATGTGGATGAACATGACCTGGTGACCATCGGCGGCTATCCCGGCAGACTGCGGGACATCCTCGGCATCTGGGTAGAGGAAGAGGACGCCTTGCCGGAGAATGTATGCAACTGTTTTACCTATAAAGGAAAAACCTATCCCGCTGCCATGCTCTGCGATCTGCTGCACCCGGAAGGCGCCGAAGTCCTGTGTTCTTATGAGAAAGATTTCTACGCCGGTATGCCGGTGCTGACAAAACATGCCTTTGGCAAAGGATTCGGCTATTACGTGGCCACGCAGTCAGATGAAGCATTTTATCGAGATTATCTGCAGGAAATCTGTGAGGAAGCCGGTATCAAACCAATCATGGATACGCCGGACTGTGTGGAAGTGACCAGGAGAGTCAATAATGAGGGGACTTTTATATTTATGCTCAATCATGGGGAAGAGACCTACGAAGGAGTACTGCCTTTTGGCGGAACAAATCTTCTGACCGGTCAAATGTATGCTGCCGGTGACAGGATCACACTTGCCGGAAAAGATGTGGTTATTGTGCAGCTTACCTGAGCGATGTGATTATATGGCTGTTTACCAAAAAAATGTGACCAGACTACAATACCAAATTGGGCAGGCAGAGATTTAAAGCATCCCGCCTGCCCATACTCATATATACCATTCCATACACAATGCTTCCTTCAACCTGGCTTTCATA
>CAYUKT010000112.1:4288-7594 GCA_964445285.1 uncultured Bacteroides sp.
ATCTTACTCTACAGCAGACTGTCCAATACTCCCTTTATCCCCTGCTCTTCATACAACGTTTTATAGACCGCCACCTCGCCCTGGATCAGTTCATCGATCACCCGCATTCCCAGAAGTTCCACTGGCGCCTGATCATCCGTCATGATACGCTCTCCCGCCTGGTAGACAGTCAGATTGTCGGACACAACCCCCATCATCGCATAGAGCCCTTCATCTGCGATCTCCTCCCTGTGCACCCGCAGATTTTCCAGCATCTGCGGATTGTTGGAAGCAAACAGTTCCCTATTGGTGGAACCCTTCACATCCACCGTGTAAACTTCACCAAACACACTGCTGATGGTGTCCGCCAGGTAGGCATTGATACTGTCCTCGCCGCTCCCCCGCATATTCATATTGACCACCATCACGCCATCCTCTGCAAGATGTTCCTTCACCAGAGTAAAAAACTCTTCCGAGGACATCTGAAAAGGAATGGTAATGTCCTGGTAAGCATCCACCATGATCACATCATACTTCTCCTCGATCGCATTCAGATAAGCCCGGCCATCGTAAGTGGTAACTTTTACATCCGCCGGCAGTGCAAAATATTTCCTCGCCAGATCGGTAATTTTCTCATCAATCTCCACCCCCTCCACCGGCATGTCTCCATAATATTTCCGGCATTGATTGGCGTAAGTGCCAGTTCCCATACCAAGGATCAGTGTATTACAGTCCGCCGGATTTTCCTGTCCGGTCATCAGGGGCGCCGCCATGGCATAATCATAATACATGCCGGTAAGCCCTTCCCCCTTCATGAGGATGGACTGCACACCGAACAAAACATTTGTTGACAATATGACACTTCTGTCGTTTTCTTTTACCTGCAGATAATTGTAGACGGACTCTCCCTCATAGGTCAGATCATTTTCCCAGAAAGCAAAACTATTGGAAGTGCCAAAAACACAGCATAAGACAAAAAGCACCGCCGTGACCACGCACTTACGGAGTCCCCTTTTGATGCTGATAAAATAGATCAAACTTAAGACAAACAATATCCCCGCAAAAATAAGAAAGGTAATGGAAGTGCCCACTGCCGGAATGGAGATAAAGGTGGGCACAAAGGTGCCGATGATACTGCCAATGGTATTGAATGCCCCCAGCGTTCCCACAATCCTGCCGCTGTCGTCCAGGCTGTCCACAGAATATTTGGCCAAAGAGGGCGTCACCGTCCCCAGCAAAAAGAGCGGAAACACGAAGATTATCATACAGGCCGTAAAGGCCGCCCAGATCAGAAAATTCGTATCCACCGCAAAGATCAAAAGCGCAGAGATTCCCAGCACGATATATTTACCCACCACCGGGATTGCCGCGATCCAAACCGCCGCAATCAGAATCCGCACATAGAGCTTGTCCGGATCAGGGTTTTTATCCGCACTGCGGCCACCGTAAATATTCCCCAGAGCCATGGCGATCATGATCGTACCAATAATGATCGTCCACACGATCTGCGAAGAACTAAAATACGGTGCCAGAAGCCTGCTGGCTCCCAGTTCCACCGCCATGACAGACATGCCTGCGAAAAATTCAGTCAGATATAAGAAAATTTTATTTTTTAATATGGATGAACCGTTCATTTCTCTCTCCATTCCGAAGTATTTATCATTACCCAGTATACACCCCACCCCTATCCGGCGCAATTCCAAACCAATTAAATTTTGCTAAACTCCTGCATTCGATCACTGCAGCTACAATTATCCACCAGTACAGACTGATAAGCGGAGAAATGTCCTATAGCATAAGAAACAGCGCTCTTACCTCACGATAAAAGCGCTGTTATGGCTGTCTTCCTTAAATCCTAAATTCCGCCCTTCACCACCAGGATCCTGTCCCCGGCATTGATCTCCTCGGTAGGCAGCTCATTCACTTCCTTCAGCTGTGCCACCGGCACATAATACCGCTTGCCGATATCCCACAGGGTATCTCCCGGACCTGCAATATAGATGACCATTCCCGGCAGTTCGCTGAGTTTGTTCAGATCCAGGTCTTCCACCTTGATATCCGTCACCAGGTTATGGGTTTTCTGGGCAAACACAATGACCTTAAACTGCAGGGCAGCCTTCACATCCAGCTCGTCACTGTCAAGCATGGTCACCGTCAGCTGCTCAATACTGGAATGTAATTTATAAAGACAATCCGGCGTAATATTATCCACCTCGATCACATACTGAAAGGGTAGTTCATTCGTTGTGGAATAAATCGTCTTGCCACTGCCGGCGCTCAGATAGAGTGTGGTAACGATCAACGTGCCAGTTACAGCGATTCCGTTCTCCACGATCATCCGATCATCAATTCTGATCTCCCCTTCAGAATGAATCAGCTGATACATAGGCATCTCCGCGTTTTGAATTCTCACATGCCCTGCTATCTTACACTTTCCAATACCTGCCAGTTGAAGACTCTTAAGCGGCACCTGTGTAGATACCACTCCAATCTCTTTATCCACACCATATACATCAGACAGTACCTCCAGATTCTCTTCCTCATACAAATGAATATCCAGATCCAGCACTGGCTCCACGCAGAAGACTCTCTCCTCTCCATCGAAATCCGGCCGCACTTCCACATTGCACTGTCCCAGGCTGTATCGGATATCCGGTATCATATTTTCACGGCAGCCGTGACATTCAATGATGCCGCTGAAAGGCACCGTATTCTCATACCATAAAGTCCTGTCGTTATCCCCCTCTCCCTCATACAGGAAAAAGGCTCTCATCTCCCCCTGAATGGATATCTTCTCATCCAGCGCCTTAAATTCCACATGATCAAAGCAGATATGATGCCAGATGGTCTGAAATACATTGGGAAGGTTTCCTGTCAGCTCCATTTCCTCTTTGAGGCGGAAAATATCTTTCTTATGCAGTACCAACTCTATCACCGGATAGATACACTTACGGTATTCCACCGGTTCCTCATGATAAAGATCTACCGCCGCCTCACACTCCACCTGTTCCTCTTTCTCAAGCATAAAGGATACCACTGCCTGCACGCTCAGCTTCCGGGAGTTGATAAGCCCCACCGTCAGATCCTCAATGGTCCATTCCGTCAGAATCGTATCCCCGCTGCAGGCGCCTTCCATGTTCACTTTTTCCTCGAAGGGAATCATCGTCTCCATGCTGGCACACATCCCCTCCATGTCCGTCAGATACAGTATGGACACCACCAGCTTACCTTTCAGATTCACTACATTCTCACAGGCGCGGACCTCTTCCATAATAATCTCTCCCTTACTGCTCAGAAGATAATTCGCGTCCGGTTTGTTATCTGAAA
>CAYUKT010000113.1:0-7398 GCA_964445285.1 uncultured Bacteroides sp.
AATCTCTTTTTTCGGCTCAACGATCCAATATTCCCGCACCCCCGCTGTCCGATACTTAAATAACTTTATTTTATAATCCATCTTTTCGCTCCCCGGCGACACAATCTCTATCACCCAATCGGGTGCGCCATGACAGCCTTTTTCATCCAGTTTACCCTTGTCACACACAACAAAGATATCCGGCTCCACATAATTACACTCATCGTCATTAATATACACAGCCAAAGGTGCCAGATTCACTTCACAGTCACCGCCCTTTTGATCGATATAATCAGAGATTATCCTGTACAATCTGCCAAGAACCTGCTGGTGTAAACGTTCCGGGCTCGCCATCATATACATCTGCCCGTCAATCAATTCTGCCCGCTGTCCTGCCGGCAGTGCCTCAATATCCTTGACCGTATAACTCCCAACCATTTCACTCATTTCTTCTTTCCCTCGAATCATTTCTCATTCTCCTTTCTGGCAGGAGAACTCTATAAATGACCTGACAATTTTCTGTTTCCAATCCTTGACAACCTCGGATTATCAGTCAATCTCCTGCTTTTGCATGTATTGCTGAATTCAAAAGCATAGACTTCCTGAAATTACTCTCAGACAAAAAGATGCGTGTAATACGCTTTGACATCAAATAATTTATGCTTTATAGAAATACTATCATGGGTATACTTAACCGTCAACACTTTTATCATATAAGATAATGCCGCTTAGCTTTCGTAGCTACTTTTCACACCCATGCCAATATGCCAGCCTGAGCAGATAGGAAATTCTTAAGGAAGCCCTAGAGCAGCACCAGCACTTAGCGAGGTTTCTCACGAGCTTAGTGTCTGCTGTGCTGTGAAAGGAGCGAGAGCGGGCTGACGGAGAATTTTCTATCTGTTCAGGCGTCACCCTTGGCTAACGAGCGAAAAGTAACCTTTCGTATCACTCCCCCAATTTCTCCCGCAGTCTCTCCAACGTCTCCCGGCCCACCAGGAAAAATTCCGTACCATTTACCTGTACCGATGCATAATTTTCATCATATACATAATAACGCTGGGTAATCCTAGGCACCTGTGCCGTATTCCTATGGTAAATTACCGTCATGAGAAGTTCCCTCTCCCCGTCCATGCCGGCATCTTTCGGCAGTTCCTTTTCAATGAAAATGCTCATCAATTCCGTATACAATTCATAGAACTGCGCACTTTCCACTGCTTTTTTGTCAATCCAAAATTTTCCCTCTGAAATCTCCATCTCATGCGTTTTGTCAGCAAACGTAATCTCCACCTTCGAGATTGTATCCACCCCCACCACGCTGACTACTTTCAGGATATAATCATAAGGGTTGACTGTAAAAAGCTCCTCCACCGCCGCTTTGTCGGCAAGCCATACCGCACCGCCTGCCTCCACATAATAATCCCCTGCATCGTTTTGTCTGCCGAAGCGATAGGAAATGCAGCGATCCGGTGCTGCCTGGCCCCCTTCCGGCGTCTGGTCTTTATAATAAGCCACATAAATGGTATCCTCAGAATCCGCAAGACCGGTCTGTTCTTTCGTCACATCCCCTGCCGGCGTAAGTTCCATATCCGCCAGCACATGGAAATACGCATACATGGCCTCCGTATCCACCACGGTCATCGACTGATAAGGCTCGGAAATTGCCCAGCAGTCAAAGGTGTTCTTATAGGTTCTCGGTTCATAGGATACTGCAAAAAGGGGCTCCCCCCTCCCGCATGACGGACACGCCCCGAATACTCTCTGCACACAATTCGCCTATTGTGCCTTCTTCCAAGGACGCTTCCCATTCGGCAAGACTGTTTTCTTCTATTTCCGGCATCTCCGGAATATCTTCCTGCTCTTTCTGCCCGCATCCTCCAGATGTAATTGCCGCCAACAACAGACATCCTGCCAAGACTGCTGTTCTGCTTATCCTGATCCGCACAGCTTTGCCTGCCGCAAACATCCTTTTTAATTCCATCATCCGTATCATCTTTTTGCCACTCCAACCTGCACCATCTCTGCCACGGATTCTTCCGTATCGGCCTTTTCTCAGTTTCCCGCCGGTCTCTTCCTCCGTGCAGCTTCTGCCACAAATTCATCAGTATTCCCCGCCGTCACTGCCCGCTCTGTATCTGTTCCCTGTATTTTACCGGGGACACCCCCATATGTTTCTTAAACGCCAGGGAAAAATAATTCATATCCCGATATCCCACCATGAACGAAATTTCCCCCACTTTCAGAGTGGTGGTGGCCAGCAGGGACTTCGCCTGCTCTATCCGTTTGCGGACAATATACTCGTTACAGCCTTCCCCCGTCACACGCTTAAAAAGCCGGGACAGATAATTCGGCGTCACATAGAATTCCTCCGCCAGGCTCGCCACCGTCAGGTCATCGGAGAGATTCTCGTGAATCCTGCGCTTTACCTTGCCGATCAGTTCATGTACTTCCCCGTCCTCTCCTTCAAAGAGGTTTTCCAGAAACATCGCTGTCACCTGACAGGCACGTCCCCGGTCTGCACCTGACAATGCCTGCATCAGGACGCTCAGTTTCTCATTATCATTGTTACCGGTATCGCTGAAGCGGGCAAAATATACCGATGAAGCAAGTTCAAAGCAACAGCTTCTGGCATATTTGGCAGACAGGTTATAAGATCCCACCGCCACACTGAACCGATCAAAAATGTGTAATAATTTTTCTTTATCGCTGACATTATATACAAGGGCATTGCGAAACTCCCGGAATACATCCTGAAAAATATCTTCACCCTTCCGATTCCAGTCCACCGCACAGATTTTTTCAAACTCTTCCCGTTCATGTTCTAATGCAAAAACCGCATCGTTATAAGAAATACGCAGATTTTCAAGGCCCTTTTTTACACTGCCCCAGATGATCCTCGGTCTTGTCTCCACTTCGTCATTTAATATCTCGATCAGCTGTTGTGCCAGTTCATCTTCCTTACGCCCCTCATCACAAAAAAAGGCAATAACGATCCGTCTTTTTTCATCCGAGAAGGTAATCCCGCGCTTTTGTCCGTCAATCAATCCAATACAAATCTGTTTCACCGTCTGCATCCGAAAACTTTCGCTGTCTAGATCCTCATCGCTGGATACTCCCGGAATCACAATGCCGATCCGCATTGCCTGGCCTTCCTCGAAATGAAACTCCCGCCGGAATACCCCTGCCCGCTCCTCCGTATCCTCCCTGCCCATAACCAGAGCACGCATGAAGCCTTCCAATTCCATCTGCTGTCTGACCCCCTGCGTACGTTTCATGGTCAGACTTTCTTTCTCCTCCATCCGGCGCTCTTCCAGCCAGTCTACCTGTGAAAGGATGCTCTTTTTCAGTTCTGTCTCATCAATGGGTTTGAGCAGGAAATCGTGTACCTGGAGCTTCAATGCCTGCCTGGCATATTCAAAACGATCATATCCCGTCAGGACAATAATCCGCATCCCCTGATATTTCTCCCGAATCTGTCCAACCAATTCCAAGCCCGACATTTCCGTCATACTGATATCCGTTATCATGATCTCAGGCTCCTGCTCCTCAATGACCTGCACAGCCTCCTTGGCGGATGACGCCGTATATACTTCCTCTATGGACATTTCTTCCCATGGCATTGCGTTCTTGATGCCCATGCGGATCATCTTTTCATCATCGACAATCAAAATCTTATATTTCACCTTAAACCTCCATATCAGAGCAGTTTATTGCAATCAGGGCCTTTTGTATCAAAGTTTTTCAAATTCCTTCGGCAGCCATATCTCCACACAGATTCCGCCGCCCTCGTTTGGCAGAAAATGCAGCCCGTACTGTTCCCCATACATAAGTTCAATCCGTTTGTTAATATTCGAAATACCATACCCGATATTACTCTCTGTCTCTGATATATGACTGTTAATATACCTGATTCGCTCCGCCTCCATGCCCACGCCATTGTCAGACACCGTCAGGCAGATACTGTCTTCTCTTTCCGATACCGCTATCTCAATTTTCCCTTTTACGCCTTCTTTTACGCGAATACCGTGGTAGATGGAATTTTCCACAAGAGGCTGGAGCGTCAGCTTCGGCACCATCACATACGCGTACTTCTCCGGCACGTTTTCCTCAAACGAGATGATATTGCCATACCGCATATTTTGTATGATCAGGTAATTCCTGATATGTTCCAGTTCCATCGTAAGGGGGATAATTTCCTTGCCCTCACTTAAACAAATCCGGTAATACTGTGCCAGCGCCTTAACCATCGTGGATATTTCCCTATTGCCGCCCGCCAGAGCCTGCCAGTGGATACATTCCAGCGTATTATACAGAAAGTGCGGCTGTATCTGCGCCTGCAGCGCCACAAAACGCATCTTGTCATACTGCCGTTGTTCCTCCTTGACCTGTTCCATCAGGACATCAATCTCATCCATCATAATGTTGAAGCCATCTGCCAATTTCCGGCCGTCACTGTCCATATCATCCACGAAAATCCGCGTTCCCAAATCGCCTTTGGATACATCATTCATCTTGGCAACTACCTTGTTGATCGGGCGATACAGCTTTTTGGTGATATTCCTTGCCAGCATGAGGGCTGCTCCCGTAGTGACAAGCGTCACAACAACCAAAACAAGGATTGTGCCAAAGCAGTTCTGGTACAGGGACCAGGCCGGAACTTCATTGATAATATAAAAATTCCAATCATTCACCTTTCTGTAACTGACCAGTCTGCCGTCTCGCCAGAACATTCCCTGACAGCCGTTTATCCTGTCCCAGAACGGAATCTGCGTTCCTATCGTCTCCTCATTCTGTGTGGATACAATATTTCCGTCCACATCCGTCAGATACAGGTTGGAACTGTACTGCAGGTCTCCCTGTCCAAAACGCTGCAACAGATCGTCATCCAAATTGACAATGATCATACCGTTACTGGTCTCCAACTTGGTCACGGAATATGCCGGAAAGTACAGGGTCAGCGTATATTTCCTGCCCCGGTAGTAATTATCGGAAAAGCTGACCCGCAGAGTTCCTTTCGTTTTGGCCTGTATGCTTTCCCCGTAATCTTTTGCATATATCGTCTCAAACCCGCTCTCACTGATTGCATTATTCCCATTATATACAAACTGTCCCAGCTTTTCATTGGTCACGACAATGAAATTCGCATTATGCTGCAGATACAACAGATTTAAGAATGTACTGTAGACATTTCCCATCTCTTCATAAATACCTTCTTCCGTCCTGCTCTCACTGAATTTCTGCACATGGGAATCTAAATTAATAGATGTTGCCAAAGCCTTATACTGTTCTAAGTTATTCTCATAATCCTCTGCCAGGATCATCAACTGTTCCGCCACATAACGGCTGTTCTGGTCCGTAATGGACATAATATAAGAAAAAGTGGAAATCACGATTGCCGCCACTGTGATCACGGTAACTGTCCAGATGATGACATAATCCATCTTCTTCTCGAAATTCCAATCGTTATTCCACTTTTTCCAGAAGTTCATCTCTTACTCCTCCCGGTGTGACATTGTTATCCGCTGCCTTCACACACTCTATTCCCAACAATCCTGTTTATCCTTTGACTGCCCCGGCTGTCATCCCTTTCACCAGCTTATCCTGCGCAAAGATAAACAGAATGATCATCGGCAGTACCGTCAGCGTCAACACCGACATGATCATCGGCGTATTCATGGAATACTGTCCCTGGAAATCCCAGACAGCCAAAGGAAGCGTCCTGTTCTTCGGTGACTGTGTCAGCGTATAGGCAAAACTGAATTCATTCCAGATATTCACGCCGTTGTAAATTGCCAGTGTGGACAGCCCCGGCTTGGCAAGCGGCAGGATCATCGTAAAGAACATCCTGTACTTGTTACAGCCGTCTATCTCCGCCGACTCTTCTATTTCCCTTGGAATCCCCATCATAAAACTGGTGAGGATAAACACGGAAATCGGCAGGGCGAAAGCCACGTTTGGTCCGATCATCGCCCAGATGGTATCATAAATCTTAAGACTTTTGGTCATCTGAAACACCGGTATCAGCGTAATGTGGATCGGGATTGCCATACATGCCACAATAAGCGCATACATGAATCCGTTCATCCGGAATTTGAAACGTGCCAGCGGATATGCCGCGCATGCCGCGATAAATAGTACTAACAGTAATGAAATACACAGTACGAACACACTATTACCGAAATACCGTACAAATCCACCATCCAATACCTCCTGGTAATTCGAGAAATTAAGCTTCTCCGGCGGGGAAAACACGCCCTTTGTCAGCATCTCAAATTTACCCTTAAAAGAATTGAATACCATGAAGATAAAGGGCATGACTGCCATAAACGTTACAATCACTGCCAATATGATCGCCACAACCCAACTGATTCTACTTTTGACTCTGCTGTCCGCATATTGTTTTTCCATCTGCACGCCCTCCTATTCTACATCTTTCCTGCCATTAATCGCACGCATCGTCACAAGCGAGAGAAGTGTGATCAGTATAAACATCCCCACTGCGATTGCGGAACCGTAACCCATATTGAACTGTGCAAAGGCATTCTTATACATATAAGTTGCCATCAGCTCCGTGGCCGTTCCCGGCCCACCGCCTGTCATGACATAGATCAGATCAAAGTATTTTAAGGAACCCACCATGGAAAGAATTGCCGCACTCTTGATGGAGGGCATCAGAAGCGGCAGGGCTATCTGCCAGAAATACTGCCCCTTAGTCGCACCGTCAATCAGGGATGCCTCATACACGTCCTCCGATACATTTGTATACGCCGCCATACAGTATACCATATAAAAGGGTATAAACTGCCATGCAATGACAAAAATTACTGTCATGAGCGCCGTATTCTTATTACCCAGCAGATCGATATTGCCGCCGCCGAACAACTGGGAAACCGCACTGATCATACCGCCGTTAGCCGCAAGTGCATAATTAAAGAGAAAACCGATCGCCACCGAGGACATAAGCATGGGGATGAACCACAAGACCTTGCACACGGTCGCCTTCTTGCCCGCGAACTCAATAAATGTTGCTTCCGCCAGTCCAATCGGTATCTGGATAATGATGGACATTACCATGATGATAATATTATTGCGAAACGCAAACCAGAAATCCCGGTCTCCAACCAGTTTCATCCAGTTGGAAGCGCCCACAAAGGTCTTCTCCGCCGCAATACCGTTCCATTTGTATGTACTGATGATAAAGGAATCCACAATCGGATAAAAAATAAAGACACTTAAGATCAAAACGACCGGGATCAGGAACACAAAAGCCGCGATATTCGTACTTCTCTGCCTTCGTCTGCCCAGTGAATCTGCCTGTTCTTTCATAATTTGCCATACCCCTTTCCATACTTACTTCACATAGGTAATTGCGAAACTCATCTCAATGCTATTATAATTGTGCAAATAGCATAATTATAAGCA
>CAYUKT010000114.1:0-4784 GCA_964445285.1 uncultured Bacteroides sp.
CACATCCTAAAATACTTTTCTTTTTCATCTCAACCTCCATATTAATCTAAACTAATTTTGGTTTATATTTTTATTGTATCCATATTGCCCAAATTTTTCAAGTATATATCATAAAAATTATGGTTTTTGCTATTATAATTGCCAATTAATGTTTTTTAATTTATAATTAGATAAATTAAAACAGACAAAACCGAAATACTATCTCACTTTTCAACAAGGAGGAAACGTTATGGCAGAAATCCATTATCCGCAAAAGCCCCCGGCGCAACCGCCGAAACCAACCCTAAACCCCGGCATGGACCGCGATCTTCCCGGTCTGTGGATGACCCACGACCCGGCCATCTTCTACGATGCCAACCGGGAATACTACTATATCTACAGTACAGGCGCCCTTTGCAGACGCTCCAGAGACTTAATAAACTGGGAAAATCTGGGAAAGGTCGTAGGGAATCCGCCCGAAGAATCCATAAACTGGACGAAAAGCACCGATATCTGGGCGCCTGATATCGTCAAAGTCGGCAATGAGTACCGCTTGTACTGTTCCAACTCCTCCTGGGGCGTCAGACAGTCCTGCATCTTCTTAGCTGTCTCAGACACACCGGAAGGGCCTTTTATTCCCAGGGACTGTGTGCTCAAGACAAGCGATAAGCTCCCCGTAAACGGCATCGATGCCAACATCATCGAGGATGCCGATTCCGGAGAGCAATATATGCTGTACGGCTCTTTCTGGGGCGGATGTCATATCCTGCGCCTGCACAAAGAGACCGGGCTTGCCGCTGAGGACGGAATCGGCGTCTGCCTGGCCAGACGCCCCGCCTGGACGGACTGCTCCATTGAAGGTCCTTATATGATCTACCATCCCGGCACAAAGTATTATTATCTTTTTGTATCCTATGGGTCTTTGAAAAGTGATTATAATATCCGGATCGGCAGAAGCCGCAAGATTACCGGACCTTTCTATGATTATCACGGACGCAGCCTGGCAGATATCCATGACGATGACAATACCACAGGGCTGATGATCTCCTGCGGCTACCGTTGGCTGGACGGCACGCCCTATATGGCCCCCGGTCACAATTCCGTGCTCATGGGCAATGACGGGCGGATGTTCCTGATCTCCCACATCCGCGAGATGAACTTTAAGAACGAACCGGAACCTTCTACCATGCAGATCAGACAGCTTTACCTGACACCCGATGAATGGCTGATCGCCGCCGCCCAGCCCTATGCCGGCGAATCCCTGCAGTCCATAGAGGAAGCGGACCTTCTGGGAGACTATGAAAGGATCAGCCTGACACCTTCCATACCACAAGGCATCATGTGCGCACATCCCTTCCGCCTCATGCCGGAAGGCCGCATGGAGTGCTGCTCAATTATAGGTACCTGGAAACAAACAGACGGTCATACGCTTACCCTTAGTTATGGCAATATCACGGAGACTATCATCGTATCCCCCGCCTGGGATCATGAACTTGACCGTCCGACACTGACACTTTCCGGCCTCTCTAATAAAGGTATCTGCACATGGTACAAAAAAGGATGAGCGGAAAGATTTTCTATCGTTAATATCCACGTTAATATCCATGATGACCGCCATGGGAACTGCCGCTGTTATTGTGATGATGCCCTTCCCCGCTTGTTTTATTTGTCTGTCCATTGTGGGAACAGGTATCTATCCTGTCACGCAGCTCTCCCATGGTCATCCCATGGCAGTCCTCTATGGTAACACTCTCATCATATTCCAGAAGTTCCAAGTAGGTCCTGTATTTCCCAAACGACATATCATGCTGATGCGCCTCATGCATACATGCCGAATCACTGACATAAGTCAGGGCCCCATAGCTTTGGAACAACTCACTGGCATTGAGTTCCTTTACGATCTCCTCCGACTGATCGGAGACCACCGTAAAGACCAGCATGGAGTCCTTTTCCAGATATCTGCTGTAACTTTCGTCTTTCAGCAGCCTGTCGATCGCCTGCATATAAGAGACATTTTTAAGCGGCACCTGTTCCGTAATCCTTTGCCCGTCCTCATTATATGCTTCCACGGACACCACCTTCCCAAAGCGATTGATAGTAAGTTCTATGGAAGGATTGACATCCACGCTGATATAGGAAACAGGCTTTCTGTACACAGAATATCCCCCTGTTCCCATGAAGAGGAACAGACAGATCACCGCCAGGGCATACCCGGGAGCAAAATGCGGCCTGAACTTGCTTCTTTTTGCCTGTTGCTCATTCAGGTAACCCAATGTATTGCGTTTCAGTTCTTCTGATGCCTGTATATTTTCCAAACTTTTCCGGATCAAATTCATGCCCACTCACCTCCCAAACTTTCCCGCAACAGGTTTTTCGCCCTGGCGAGCCATGTATATATGGTGTTCTCTTTATGCCCCAGTATTCCCGCAATCTCTACTGCGGAATACCCTTCAAAATAAAAGAGGTAGATAACGTTACGATATTTTTCCGGGAGTTTCAACACCACTTCCAGAACCTCCCCTGATGTATCGTCAAGCGCTTCTCTTTCCTCCGCGATCACATCCAGAGGAACCCATTTTCTGCGCGCAAAGCTGCGAAGCCAGTCCGTACAGGCATTGATCGTCACTCTGGCAAACCAGGCCTTCTCATGTTCCCGGCTTTCAAAAGTACCTTCGTAGAGCATATATTTCAGGTAGACATTCTGAAATACATCCTCCGTATCATGCCTGTCTTTCAAATGGACAAAACATATCCGCCGCACCATATCCGCATACAGTTCCATGGCACAGTTGATCTCTTCTGCGCTTTTCAACGTTATCCTCTCCTTCATTCCCCACAGAGAAAGCCCCGCTGGTACAGCAGGGCTTTTGTTTAGCACAAAGATGTCCGGTAAGTAAAGCCTGGCATCCGTTGTCTGTTCTTTAATGATGACCGCCTGAATGATGTCCGCCGCCATGGTGGCCGGAGCCGCTGTCATGATGGTATTCCTCCTCATGATGATAGCTGTCATCATAATGCTCCTCTTCATGATGGTAACTGTCATCATAATATTCCTCATGATGGTAACCGCCGTCATCATAGTACTCATCATGGTGATAACCGCCGTTATCATAGTATTCCTCATGATGATAACCGCTGCCATCATATGCATATGTTCCCCAGCCATGGGACCCATCACAGACGCCGCCGTTTATGCAGACCCCGTTCACATCGCAGCTGCCATCGGGATTGCACCATACATTCTGTGTTACCGTATTTGAGCCGCCGGAATTGTTTGCTACCGAAGTTGTGTTACCGCTGATAGTATACCAGCCATGAGACCCATCGCAAACGCCGCCGTTTACGCAGACCCCGTTCACATCACAGCTGCCATCGGGATTGCACCACACTTTCTGTGCTGTCGTATTCGTCCCATTGGTATTATATGCCAACGCCATCGTTGATGTATTGCCGGCCATCAAAGCCGCTGCAGCCATTGCCGCCGCTATTTTTGCAAATCTTTTTTTCATGATCTTACCTCCCGTATTGCTTATCATTATTGAGCTGTTTCATAAGTAATACGTCCGGCAGAAACCAATCCTTTCACTGCTAAATATTTTTTATAAAAAATATTAACCATTCAATGCATGGTTGCTCTTAGCCAAAAACAACAAATAAAATACCTCAGAGAGCAGGGAAGGTATCAAAGCAATGAGAGCGCCAGCCATACCTGCAAGAATACCGAATACCGGCAACATCATTACGATCACGATCAAAATCAGCAGCACAGAACAAACTGCATTGATCTTCCATGCTATCTCACCGCTGTGCGCTGCTTCTACATCACCGATACGGTTCATCACATCACCAACAGAAGTACATACCAGGTATGTTACCATAAAGCTGACCACATAACCTGCTATCTGAATGATGACATGCATAACGCCGCTCTCAAAAAGAGCACCTATCACACTTAAAATAATATTCACGATCGTAAGTCCAAAGGCGGTTCTGCATCCATCAATATCTTTGCCTGCCTGATTCAGGCCTATCATACTCATGACCATAAAGACCAGTGCCGCAATCGCTGCCAGAATACCTAATACTGGTATAATCATCACTACCACACATATCAAACTGCCCAACGATGCAATCCACATCTTCTTAATACCTGCTCCTGCATTTTCATAGTTACCCATTTTACTGATCTCCTCCTATAGTTAGCTGATACACTATGTCTCCTTTTAATCCTTCTAAAAATATTTTCTGACACAGCATTACCTTATGTTCCGTGTAATATTGTATCAAATAATCTAGCATTTGAAAAGAAGGCCAATTCCGATATCAGATTAATACCGCAAAGATAAGCATATTGGCTGAAATTATTGGCACTATCTACAAAAAATTTAATAAATATTATATAATTTGACTATTTACATTTGAAAAAACACAAGATATTATAGTCTCACGATAAGACGACCATATTTTCAGAAAGAAAGGAGGTTCACAAAAAAATTTTTACATACAACAGACTAAAAGATGTGTTTTCAGGGAATCCTGCGTGTAGGGGAATTGCAGCTGATCGGTATTGATTTATGGAGTATCTATTTTCATGGTATCAATGATGATTAAGGAGGAAACAAAATTATGCAGCAGGTACAAGTGAAATTCAATGATGTAAATCAGGTCAGACAGTTTGTGAATGTAATTGATAAGATTGATTTGTGTTTTAATCTGGGAGAAGGCCGCAGAGTAGTGGATGCCAAATCCATACTCGGTGTAATGGCGCTTGATCTGACCAGGCCCATTCGGCTTAGTTACGATTC
>CAYUKT010000114.1:4884-7390 GCA_964445285.1 uncultured Bacteroides sp.
AACGGAGGCTGTAACGCCTCCGTTTTATATGCTCTGACTTGCCTTTTTCGTCAATCCCCGCGCATGGCAAATACGCACATTGCTACTTTTACATTTTCTTTCATGCCCTCTCTTGCTCTTGCGGACACTTCTGTAAAGAAGACTGGCGCGCCTTCCTCCATGCCTTGGATATACTCTGCTGCCGCATTTCCACCTGCCTTATCCATATAAGTGAAATAATTGATCTTTCTGACGCCTGCCCGGACCGCTTCCTGGAAATTTTCCCTGCTGACGCCAGAACCGCCATGCATTACCACTGGGATATTAGCGCACTGACTGCGGACATTCCTGACCACATCAAAATCCAGCTTAGGAGTCGTGAGATAAATTCCATGCGTGGTTCCAAAGGAACACGCCAGCGCATCAATGCCAGTCCGCATTACAAAGTCCTTCGCCAATACAGGATCCGTATATATCTTGGTATCATCATCCGCCCCGCTGCCATCTCCGGCACCCGATTCCCGCCTGCCCATGCTTCCCAGTTCCGCTTCCACGCTGGCGCCGTATCTGCCTGCCATCTCCACCGCCTTTGCGGAATTGGCCAGATTCTCATCATAAGGCAGAGTGGAGCCATCAAACATGATTCCCGTAAACCCGATTTCCAGAGCCCGTTGTAAATATTCCAGAGTTTCCCCATGATCTAAATGCACACACACCGGCCCCTTTGCCTTCTTCGCAAAATCCACCATCAAAGGCCCTATCAGTTCCAAAGGAATCAATGACTCATGACACTGGGCAAACTGAATGATCAACGGTACATCCGCCTCCTCGGCCGCCTGGAAATTGGCCTGCAGGCTTTCCAGACTCACCGTATTAAATGCCCCCACCGCAATCTTTCTCTCTTCCGCAATCTGCAGAATCTCTTTTAACGTAACCAGCATATTCTTCTCCTTTACCAGCCGGCGAACTCATTCTTCGCCCATCCTTTTTCTATCTTTTCCTTTAAATCACCAAGAGGCTTCAAACCACTCAAGGCATCATAGGCCGCCACGCAGCAGGCGCCGGTGGCTGTTGCCAGCCGCACCGCTTCTGAAAGTCCTGCTCCCTCCAGCATGGATACCAGAAAGGCCGCAATGCTGGTATCACCCGCACCGGTACCGGATAAGATCCGTTCCGGTACAAAACTCCTCTCGAATCCATCTTTATCCGCCCATTCATCCACCGAAAGTCCCAGTCTTTCGCAGACCGGTTTCATCTGCTCTGCGGATGCTGTCCTGTAATAAATCCCCGGCGCCCCGCATTTGATGAGAACCACTTTTGCTCCCATGGAAACTGCTCTCTCGGCAAGCGGTCTCACCTCTTCCAAAGATATGACTTCCGTAATATCCCGGCCTGTCGCCCGCTCGCTCCAGGCTTCATATCTGTCCCTGTCAACCATAAAACACAGTTCTTCCACGCTCGGAACAAAAAAATCCACAAAGGGAAGCGACCTGGATAAAATATCATTCCAGTCAGCCCTGCCTGCTTCCGATTTAGCATCTACCGCCGCAAGATCCAGGGAAGTGACCACATGCCGCTCCTTCATCCTGCGAAACATCTGCGCCATCTCCTTTCCCCCTTCCCGATACATTCTCTGCATCAGGGGCGGATAACCAAAATGGAACAGATCCGCTTTCGCTGCCTCTTCATAGTCAATATCTTCACTGCCAAAAGAATTGTTGGCTCCCGGATTATGTAAGAAGATCCGGTCAATACCGGGCACTGCAATCACTACGGAATAAGATGTTGACTCTTCCTCGGAAATGATCATCCCTTCATCCGCGCCATATCGGTGCAGAATATTCTGCACCATACCGCCAAATTCATCTGCACCAACCTTACCCATCAGCGTCACATCGGCTCCCAGAACCTTCATGGCAAGTCCGGTATTAGCCACTGCCCCGCCCGTGTGCACATCAGCGCTTCCCATCTGGATCAATTTCCCAGGAATCATGATATCAGCGATATTATCCACCTTCTGCTCCGGAAACACTGGTGTTATATCTAGGCAGATATGCCCTGCCGCTATTACTTTTTTTCCCACGAAACGCCTCCTCGTCATGCCGGAAAGAACTTTCCTCCCGCCTTTTCTTATCTTCTTAATTCCATACTCATTAATTGATTTATTACATATTCTACCTGTTTCCAAGCGCTTTAAGAGCTATAGTATTATCATACCACAATCCATTTTATTAGCAATATCAATGAAACGATATGCCCGGAACCATATTGCTGACCATCCTCACTTTAGATTCTCTTAATAAATACTTTATACTTACATAATTGATTATCTGTTATAGTTGATGTATAACATATATAAACAAAGAACAAACAAACCAGTATAGACTGTATCAGATTTCTGATAACGGTCATACTGATAACAAAAAGAAGGAGTGATCGATATGTTAAGACCAGCATTATTTAACCACAACACTTATAAACCGTCATTTTATGAGGATCCTTTTGAAAGGAAGTTCGATGATGCCTT
>CAYUKT010000115.1:0-7318 GCA_964445285.1 uncultured Bacteroides sp.
TGTGGGTGGCTGATATGGATTTTGAGACTTCCTCTTATGTGGTGGATGCACTGGCCCGGAGGCTGCAGCATGGAATCTTCGGTTATACGGAGTCCGGGGAGGGATATTTTGAAGCTGTGAAAGACTGGATGATGCGCCGTCACAGTTGGAAGGTACAGGAGGACTGGCTGGTGAAAACACCCGGCGTGGTTTTTGCACTGGCGATGGCAGTCAAGGCCTATACGGAACCGGGAGACGGTGTTTTGATTCAGCAGCCTGTATATTATCCCTTTTCGCAGGTTATCCGGGAGAATGGCAGAAGGGTGGTCAACAATCCCCTGTATCTGGGAGATGATAACCGTTATCATATAGATTTTGAGGATTTTGAGCGGAAACTTGTGGAGGAGAAGATCAAGTTGTTTATCCTCTGTAGTCCCCACAACCCGGTGGGGCGTGTGTGGACAGGAGAGGAATTGTGCCATTTGGGAGATCTTTGTGTCAGGCATCATGTGATCGTGATCAGCGATGAGATTCATGCGGACTTTGTATTTCAGGGAAAGCATCAGGTGTTCGCCGGTTTGAAGAAGGAATATGAGCCTATCAGCGTCATCTGCACGGCACCCAGCAAGACCTTTAACCTAGCGGGACTTGTGCTGTCCAATATCTTTATCCCGGATGAGGAACTGCGCAGGAAATTCTGCGGGCAGATGGATGGGGCGGGTACCAGTCAGATTGGGACGATGGGTATTATAGCCTGTGAGGCGGCCTACAGCAAGGGAGAAGAATGGTATCAGGCTATGCTCAGATATGTGAAGGATAACATTGACTATATAAGTCAATATACAAAGGAAAAGCTGCCGGGTGTCCACATGGTGGAACATGAGGGGACTTATCTGGTGTGGCTGGATTTCAGGGAGACAGGCCTCGATGAGAAAACGCTGGAGTATAAGATTGTCCATGAAGCAAAACTCTGGCTGGATGGCGGTACCATGTTTGGCGAAGAGGGAAGCGGTTTCCAGAGAATAAATGCGGCATGTCCGAGAAAGATGCTTGTGGAGGCGATGGAGCGGATCAAAGGGATGCTGGCATAATGATCCCCGGTATACACAGTGTATACCGGGGATATAATATTCCCCCGCTTATCCGAGGCCGCAAAGCGGATCTGGTAAATTTACCTTTTTAGACGACACTGTCCAAAGTTTCAAATAGTACATGTACGTCAATGGGCTTGGAGATGTGACCGTTCATGCCGCTTTTGAGGGCTTCTTCCTTGTCTTCTGTAAATGCGTTGGCGGTCATGGCAATGATTGGTATTTTGGCCAAGGCTTTATCAGGCAGCTGACGGATCTTCTGGGTTGCTTCATAGCCGTCCATCATTGGCATCTGTACATCCATCAGGACAGCCTGGTAATATCCGGGTTCGGACTGCGCTACCATATCCAGAGCAATCTGGCCGTTATCGGCAACATCCACGGTAAAGCCTGCATTTTCCAAAATCGCCACTGCAATTTCCTGGTTCATTTCCACATCTTCTGCGAGCAGGATGCGGCCCGTGTGGTGAACAACAATCTCTTCTTCGGCAGGTTTTGCTGTTTTTTCGGTTTCCGGCTTTATGACAGACTGCAGACAGGACCTTAATTCCGATAAGAACAGAGGTTTACTGCAAAACGCCGTAACGCCGGCCTCTTTGGCCTCCGCTTCGATATCTGACCAGTCGTAGGCGGTCAGGACGATCACAGGTGCTTTACCGCCGGTTTCTTTGCGGATTCGTCTTGCCACCTCCACACCGTTCATGTCGGGCAGAAGCCAGTCTACGATATAGACGGAATAATCCGTATTGCGCATCACGGACTGGTGGGTGCGCAGCACAGCTTCTTTACCAGAGAGAGTCCATTCTGCGTTCAGCCCCAGCTGTCCCAGCATATAGGAAACGCTGTCGCAGGTATTAAAGTCATCATCCACCACCAAGGCCCGGCAGTGTTTCAGTTCCGGGATGGTCAGGGGTTCCTTCACACCGGAGGTGAGGCGGAAGGTGAAGGAGAGGGTAAATTCAGTGCCTACGCCCTGTTCGCTCTTGACGTTGATGGAACCGTTCATCATATCAACGATATTCTTGGTGATCGCCATGCCGAGGCCGGTACCCTGGATCTTGCTGATGGTGCTGTTGCGCTCCCGCTCAAAAGGCTCAAAAATATGTTCCACAAACTCTTTGCTCATGCCGATGCCATTATCTTTGATACAGAACTCATAATTGGCGTATCCTTTGGGAGCCCCGGCCTTCTCCGTGATCCGCATACTGACAGTGCCGCCGGCGCCCGTATATTTCACGGAATTGCTTAACAGGTTAAGCAGTACCTGATTGAGTCTCAATTTATCACAATAGATGTCTTCGTCCCAAACATCCACCGTATCAATCTGCAGTTCCAGCTGTTTGGCATGGATATCCGCCTGTAGGATATTGCGCAGGCCGTGCAGGATATCCGGCAGGCTGCAGGGTTTTTCGTCCAGATGGATCTTGCCGCTTTCAATGTGGCTCATATCCAGAATATCATTGATCAGGCTCAGCAGATGATTGCCGGAAGTCTTGATCTTCTGCAGATATTCTGCCACCTGTTCCGTCTGGTCGATGTGCGTGATAGCCAGATTCGTAAAGCCAACGATTGCATTCATCGGGGTACGGATATCATGCGACATATTGGATAAGAACACAGTCTTGGCTTTGCTGGCTCTATTGGCCTGGGAAAGAGCCGCTTCCAGCATGGCGTTTTGTTCCATTTCCTTACGGATTTCCGAATCCACACTGCGAAATCCCAGGACATATCCGGTGTCACTGTCTCCGGTGCCGGCGCTGACGGCCTTCATTTGGAAATAGATGTTTTTACCGTTCTTGCACTTGCGGTAATTGGCAGTATATATTTTTCCCACAGATAATTGTCTTTGCAGGTTTTCCAGGGAGATGGCCTGGCGAAGAAATTCGCGGTCGTCTTCGTGTACCCATTTCTGTATGTATTGTTCCATGCTTTCCTGCAAGGGAGTATCACCGTTAAAAAAATAGTTATATGCCTGGTCATCGACCCGGATTTTGGTGACCAGCCCCGTCACGGAATCCACGAAACAGACCAGGTTGAAATCAATACTGAGTGCCTGTACCAGTTCCATCTGGCGTCTTTCCGCTTTCTTTTCTTCGAGTTTTCTGGCAGTACAATCCAGAAGAAACCGCTGATAGAAAAGTTCCCCGTTTTCTTCGAAAAGTTTGATATTGCCCATAACATGGAAAAGTTCCCCATTCTTATGGCGTACGCGGTACTCCACGCTGATGTTGTCCCCAGGTTTTTTCAGCGTTCTGATACTCTCTAAGAGAGCAGGCCTGTCTTCCTCGATGACAGAGGCAGCGATCAGGTCAAAGCCGTCCGCTTCCAGTTCTTCCTGGCTTTCATAGCCCAGGATCTTTAGTGCGGTGGCGTTTATGCTTGTGACATGGGAACCGTCCAGTGTATGACTCATCACGCCGCATTCTATGTTGGAAAAGATAGTTTCCAAAGTCTGGTTTTTTTTCACCAGTTCCTGTTCATAGGCGCGCTCTTGTGTCACATCAATGGCTACGCCCACCGTACCCATAACACTGCCATCCAGATTATAAAGGGGAGACTTGTAGGTCATCAAGGTTCGCATGCCATCGCCGGTCTTGATGATCTCCTCGGAGACAAAGGTATGTTTTTTGCTCATGACCTGATGTTCCGATTCAATACAGACAGGATCATCTTCTTCCACATCCCAGATGTAGGCGTGCCTCTGGCCCTCTACCTGCTGCTTGGTCTTGTTGACTGTTTTACAGAAACTGTCGTTTACTTTTTCATGGACACCGTCTTTGTCCTTATACCAGATCAGGTTTGGAATGTTGTTGATCGTAGCTTCCAGATACTGGCTGGTCTGCCAGTAATCCTTGCTCATTTTATAGGTCTGCTGCCATCTTAGGAAACGGAAGCGGAGCTCCTCGTCAGACATGGGAATGATCCAGATATCTGTAATATCGGAAAGCAAAAGTACCGGATCGGCACAAAGCACCTGCATCTGTTTCTTATCGGCCAACAGTATAAGTTGAGACTTATTGTTGCGGTTAGACAGAAGCGCCGGTAATGCGCTGTGTATATCAATGTACGACAAATCAGCTACGATCAAATCTGCCGCAGCTGTTAAAGGGGCTTCCGGATCATCGCTCTCAGAAAAAATATGGGTAAAATTTTCGAGAGCCGGCATCTTTTTGAGTACTTCAAAAGTATGACAAGGATGACCAACGAGATATATAGGAAGACGGCAACTGTACATTTCAACTTTCCTCCATACATGTGATTCGTTACCTGATATAAACATTTCATCAATTATAGATATTCTATCAATCCTGTTAACTTGTGTCAATATGGGAGAAGCTTTGTGACGGGTCTGTTTTTGGGGCTTAGGGTGACTGTTTCATGCGGTTGCATAAAGGAGATTCCATGGATTATAATGTAAAAAGCGGCAGTCGCCAAATGCCCAAGCCAACCAAAGGTTGGCTTTAAGCAAGTCACTTGGCTCGTTGCCCGCGGGAATAAATGATAATGTCAGGAGGCTTGGGAAAACATTATGGAACTGCAAGAGATTATCACATTGGTGAAGCAGACGAAGACATTTGTGGCAAACAGGGAGCGGGCGGGACATATCCAGGTAAAAGGCCCGGCGGATTATGTGACACAGGTAGATACGGATATTCAGAACTTTTTGGCAAAGGAGCTGGGAAAGCTTACGCCCGATATTCAGTTTCTGGGAGAGGAGGAAGGCCTGCATGAGATGACAGCGGATACTTATTGGATCCTGGATCCCATAGACGGCACCACCAATCTCATCCACGACTACCTGCACAGCGTGGTGTCACTGGCCTTGTATGAGAAAGGCGAAGTTACGTTGGGAATCATTTATGATCCTTTTCGGGAGGACGTTTATCATGCAAGGAAGGGCCAGGGGAGTTTTTTGAACGGCAGACAGATTCATGTGTCCGGGGCGCAGGCTCTTCGGGAAACCATCGTCTCGATCGGTACATCGCCCTATGACAGGGAAGTGGCGGACGAAAATTTCAGACGGATCAGGAGGGTGTTTGATAGAAGCCAGGATATCCGCAGGACAGGGTCGGCAGCATTGGACCTGGCTTATGTGGCCTGCGGGCGGACGGGCGGATTCTTCGAGCCGCTTTTAAGCCCATGGGATTTCGCGGCCGGGATGCTGTTGGTGATGGAGGCCGGCGGAAAGGTGACGAATTTCGAGGGCGGACCTTTAGATTTCTTGAAACGGGGAAGTGTGGTCGCCACGAATGGAGCAGTCCATGAAGAACTGATGGAGGTGTTAAGGTACGATGAATGAGATCATCAAAGCATTGCATGAAAGGAAGTCTGTCCGCGTATTTACCGGACAGGATATCCCAAGGGAAGATAAGAATAGTATTTTGGAAGCCGCCTTGCAGGCACCGTCCGCAGGATGCCAGCTTCTATATACGATTCTCGACATCACGGACCAGGATAAGAAGGAAAAGCTGGCTGTGCTGTGCGATAACCAGCCTTTTATCGGCAAGGCGCAGATGGTCCTGCTATTCTGTGCAGACTGCAGGAAGTGGCTTTCCTTCTATAAAGAAGCGGGACTGAAACCCCGCCTTCCGGGGCCGGGGGATTTGCTCTTGGCGGTAGAAGACGCGCTGATTGCTGCGCAGAATGCGGTAACGGCGGCACAGAGCCTGGGGATTGGATCCTGTTATATTGGTGATGTGATGGAAAATGCGGAAAAGATGAAAGAACTGTTAATGCTCCCTCAATATGTTTATCCTGCCTGTATGCTGGTGTTTGGCTATCCCGCCAGACAGCAAAAAGAGCGGGAGAAGCCGCAAAGATTCAGGGTGGCGGATCTGGTCTGTGAGAACAGCTACAAGGATAAGAGCAGCCAGGAGATACGGGCGATGTTCCAGGGAAAAACGGGTACAAAAAGCTATGATGCATGGATGGAAGCCTTCTGGAAGAGAAAATATGAATCGGATTTTTCCAGGGAGATGAACCGTTCCATGGGAGTGTATCTGAAGGAGTATGAGGATGCAGACGACTGATTTTTCCAAGGGAAAGGTCTGGCAGAATATTGTGGCGCAGTCTATTCCCCTGATATTGGCACAGCTGGTACAACTTCTATATAATGTCGTGGACCGCATCTATATCGGGCACCTGCCGGGAGCGGACAGTATGGCATTGACCGGTATCGGTCTGGTGTTCCCATTGACCACGTTGATCGCGGCCTTTACCTTTCTGTTCGGGACGGGCGGCACACCCCTCTTCTCTATCGCCAGGGGTGCCGGAAAGGAGGAGCGGGCAGGAAGGATATTGGGTAATACCTTCTCGCTCCTGCTTGGCACATCCGTTGTGATGTTAGTCTTGTGTTATCTGTTTCGCAGACCGGTGCTGTATCTGTTCGGTGCCAGTGACGCTTCCTATGTATATGCCAATGCATATCTGCGGATTTACCTGCTGGGGACGCCGTTTACCATGCTGGCCACGGGACTGAACGGATTCATCAACGCCCAGGGGTTCCCGCGCATCGGCATGATGACTACGCTGTTGGGAGCTGTGCTGAATCTGATGCTGGATCCGGTTTTCATATTTGTATTCCAGATGGGGGTTGGCGGCGCGGCGTTAGCCACGGTGATCAGTCAGGCTGTATCCTGTGTCTGGGTGTTACGGTTCCTGACCGGTAAGAAAGCGTTGCTGCCTATTAAAAAGAAGTATCTGCGGGTGGATGGAAAACTGGCAAAGGAGATCATGGCGCTGGGGATGTCGGGGTTCATCATGCAGGGAACCAACTGTCTGGTACAGGTGGTGTGCAATGCGACCCTCAAAATATACGGCGGTGATCTCTATGTGGGTGTGATGACAGTCATCAATTCCACCAGGGAGATTCTGGCTCTGCCTGTCAGCGGCATCACCAATGGTGCACAGCCGGTGCTGGGATATAATTATGGGGCAAGGGAATATGAAAAAGTGCGGCAGGGGATTCGTTTTACGGCCGCGCTGGGAATTATCTACACGCTGTTGGCGTGGCTTCTGGTGATAGTAAGCCCGCATTTGTTGTTGTCCGTTTTCACGGAGGATGCCGCTATGATCGAAGCGGGGACAGACGCCCTGCGGCTGTACTTTTTTGGCTTTTTCTTTATGTCCTTTCAGTTTACAGGACAGTCGGCGTTTACGGCGCTGGGCGATTCCCGTCACGCCATCTTTTTCTCCCTGCTTCGCAAGGCAGTGATCGTGGCGCCGTTGACGGTGCTCTTGCCGAAGAT
>CAYUKT010000116.1:0-1927 GCA_964445285.1 uncultured Bacteroides sp.
ATATCAAAAATACAGGAAGCAGCATTGGAAGAATTTGGTGTAAACGGTTACGCTGGCGGAACAATCAACAACATCTGCAAGAGAGGAATCAACAAGGGGCTTATCTATCACAACTTTAAAGATAAAGACGAGCTCTATCTTGTCTGTCTGGAGAACAGCTGCCAAAAGCTGGTCTCGCTGATCGAGGAAAGCGGCTGCACCTTAGACCCGCTTCAATATATGAAACTACGAATGCACTTTTTTACAGAATATCCCAACGAAGCGCACATTTTCTTTGAAGCTGTTTTGCAGCCCCAGGAGAAGCTGCGGGACAGGATAAAACAGATTTTAGACCCCTTTGAGGAGATCAACGAAAAAATCTACCGCCATATTGTTTCAGGTATCACACTGCGGGACGGGATTACAGAAGAGGATGCAATTGACTATTTTCGTCAGATGCAGCGTATGTTCAATGGGTATTTCAGCAGCTCCGCTTACCGCTATACAACGCTTGACGATCAGATCAGGGAACACGAAATGAACCTTTCCAAGCTGCTTGACTTCATGCTGTACGGAATTGCTAAAGGAGGAACACAAAAATGATTCAACTATTACGATGGATTATGGTGCTTTTGCTGGCGATGCTTGTTGGCAGGCTGGTTTCCAAAATCAAGCTGCCAGCTATTTTAGGATGGCTTATCATCGGTATGCTTTTCGGTCCACACGCGCTTGGACTGATGCCTCAGTCCGTCCTTGATACTGTGTGGTATAAAACCGTTATCATGTGGATGCAGTGCGCGTTTGGGCTGATGCTCGGAACAGAACTTATCTGGAAAGAGTTCAAAACCTATGGCAAGGGACTGATCGTCACTACACTGACCCAGTCTTTAGGCACCTTTTGCTTTGTAACGCTCGTCTTTTCGATTGTATTTATACTGGCGGATGTGCCTGTTTATCTGAGCTTCATCTTCGGCGGGATCGCACTGGCTACCGCTCCCGCGCCGGCGTTATCCATCGTGAATGAATTTCACGCAAAGGGCCCTGTGACCAATACACTACTGCCAATGGCAGTGTTAGATGACATCATCGCAATCATTATATTCTTCACGGTCAATTCCGTTGTGGCCAGTTCGGTATCGGGCGGGTCTGTTCCGCTATATATGATCCCCGTGATGGTTCTTTTGCCAGTCATCATCGGCCTGGTTACAGGATTTCCTGCCGGATGGTTCCTAAACAGGACCAAGGGACATATACAGACATTGTTCATTTTGCTTGCCGGGATCACACTGACAGCCGGGATCGGCTGGCTCATAAACACGAAAATATTGTCCGGCATTACGCTGAATTACATGCTGATGGGCGTTTCCTTCTCCGCTGTATTTACAAACATGGTCAGTAAAGAACGGCTAATGGAAATAACAGACTATTTTCACCCCATTCTGGCTGTCAGCCTGCTGGCCGCTATTGTTGATCTCGGAGCCCCCCTGAATTATCATTTGATCCTGGGTGCAGGTTTCTATACCTTTTTATATATTGCAGCAAGGGGAGCCGGGAAATACTTTGGGGCAAGGTTTGGCGCCAAAGCGATGAAGATGCCGGATGCCGTACAAAAATATCTGGGGCTTACACTGCTGCCCCATTCGGGTGTCTCTCTTGTTTTTACCGGAATCGCCTGTGCTACTTTGGCCTCGCAGCCAGAGCTTGTCGGCATCCTGCAGGGAACGATTGCCGCTGCGGCCGTGATTAATGAGATCATTGCTGTGATTGCTGCCAAAAAAGGCTTTGAGCTGGCGGGAGAAATCGAAAAAATATAGATGTCCCATACCGGGACATCTATATTATAAATCCGTCCATTTATAATGTCTGGCGCCTATGTCAAATTGTTTATCGTGCTTAAAAGGCATATTCTCCTTTATCCTATGTACTTATGTATGGTCGCTCTGACAGC
>CAYUKT010000116.1:2027-4809 GCA_964445285.1 uncultured Bacteroides sp.
TCACTCCACCTGTTATAGATATTCGCTAAAATTGCACCGGATATATTATGCCATACCGAGAAGATCGCCCCCGGCACCGTTGCCATTGCCAGATCCGGAAATGCCGAACCGGCAAGACTGGTAGCCAATCCGGAATTCTGCATACCGATCTCCACCGATAATGCCTTGGTCTTGGCTGCATTGAGCTTTAACAGCTTGCCCAAGCCAAATCCACACGCATATCCAAGCAGATTGTGTAAGATAACGACTGCAAATACCACGATTCCTGTGGAGAATATCTTCTCTGCGTTATGGGATACCACGGATGCAACGATCATACAGATTGCAATTACTGAAACGGTCGGCAGTATCGTGACCAGCTTTTCCGTAACCTTCCCAAACAGCTTATTAATGATAAAACCAAGCGCAATCGGAATGATCACGACTTTGATAATAGAAAGAAACATATTCATGGGATCAACCGTTACGGTCGTTCTCAGCAGCAGCCAGGTAATAGCCGGTGTGAGCAGAGGCGCTAAAATAGTATTGACACTGGTCATCCCCACAGACAACGCCACATCTCCCTTGGACATATAGGTGATCACGTTGCTGGATGTACCGCCCGGACAGGTTCCTACAAGGATCACGCCTGCAAGCAGCGCCGCATCCAGCCCAAACGCTTTGCCCAGTGCAAATGCCAGAAGCGGCATGATCGTAAACTGAGCTATGCATCCTATGATAATATCTTTCGGTCTGGTAAATACGAGTTTAAAATCCTCCAGCTTTAAAGTAAGTCCCATGCCGAACATAACGATCATCAGAAGATAGTTTACCCAGCTTGTCTGGATCCACGTACATGTAACCGGCACAAATAATGCCAATGCTGCGATTGCAAGCACAATAAGCGCCATAAACTTTCCAAAAAAATTACTGATAGTTTCTAATACTTTCATTCCTTCTTCCATTCCTTTCCTTATCGGTTTCTTTCCCCGAAGTCCTCACAGTGATTCAATGCTCCTGCAGCAGTATCCCTCCTTCCCCCGCCAGGATATAACGCTTTCCCTTCGGTTACTCTATCCGTTAAACGCCGTGATATTGGCTTCATTCAGGGTAAAGTCATAATAATTCAAATCCTCACGTTTCGTCCAGCCAATCTGCTTCCAAAACGCGTTACCCACATCATTTTTCGTAAAGGCGATCAACGACACCTTATTGATCTGTTCCGCCTTGAGGGCTTCCATGCAAAAGACCACCATCGCCTTACCAATCCCGCGCATACGGTATTCTTCCGCCACACACACGTGATACAGGCAGCCCCGCCTGCCATCGTGCCCACAGAGGATTGCCCCCACGATCCTGCCGTCTTCCACCGCCACCACACTGGTATCGGGATTGCGCGTAAGGAAGCGCTCCACTCCCTCCCTGGAATCGTCCAGGCTCCGGATGGCAAATCCTTTGATCGACATCCACAGCTCCTTCACCCCGTCATAATCTTCTATCGTCATCCTGCGTATCATATGCTGTCCCTTTCCAATCTCTGTCTTTTTCACTCTCCCACAAGCGTCACCGGTGTATAGTCATGCTTCACATAGGGAAGAAACTTTTCCAGAATATCTTTGGTACGGATCTTCAGGCTGGAAGTGTTCACGCAGGGATGACAGCCCACAAACTCATCTGCCAGGATATCCCTGTCGATCAAAAGCCGCACCCTGTTATCTTTATCATTCATCAGACCCATCACACTCACCGAGCCGGGCGTGATATCCAGAAACGCCTCCATATACTCCGCCCCTGCAAAGGAAAGCCTCGCACTGCCAATCTGACTGGAAAGCTCTTTGGTCTTAAACTTTTTCGTGCCGGGCATCATCAGCATATAAAAATCCGTCTTCTGGGAATTGCACAAAAAAAGGTTTTTACAGATATGGATTCCCAGCTTACTGTCCACATCGTGACAGTCCTCCACAGTGGCCGTTACTCCATGATCTAAGCGCAGATAAGGAATACTCAGCTTCTCAAGCACATCATATACGGACATTTCCTTTGAAAGTCTACCATTGGGTGAGGGTTTTATGTCAACTGGCATAATTGCCATTTCCCGCTCCTCTGCCTGTATGTTATCTTCCTGTGTATTCATCTTCCTGCTCCTCATTTCCATACAAAACAATTCTCCGTCCTGCATCTCATCCGGAAACGCCATCTATCCTTCGTCCCCAGTCATTTCAGGATACATCTCAATATCCAAAAGTTCCCTCCAGGGACTCGTCCTCATCAATCCACTGCTGTACCGGAATCACCCGATACTCCGTATCCGTATCCCTGACGTACACGGTCTCGATCCCCGCGTTGATGATCTGCCTTTTGCACATGGAACAGCTGCAGGAATTTTTCACATACTCTCCGGTATCTGCTTCCACCCCGGTCAGATACATGGCGCTGCCGATCATCTTGTCCCGGGATGCGCTGATGATCGCATTGGTCTCCGCATGCACACTGCGGCACAGTTCATAGCGCTCCCCCCTGGGAATAGCCAGCTTCGTACGGATACACTCCCCCACATCAGTGCAGTTTTTCCGCCCTCTGGGCGCGCCCACATATCCTGTGGCGATCACCTCGTCATTCTTCACAATGACCGCCCCATAATGCCTGCGCAGACAGGTAGAACGCTGCGCCACCATCTTCGCCAGGTCCAGATAATAATTTACCTTATCTCTTCTCTCCATTCCTATCTCCCTTCCAAAAAAATATAATTTCACCACCCCAGAAGAATGTATGCCGCAGACAGCATTCTTCCCGACATAACTTA
>CAYUKT010000116.1:4909-7287 GCA_964445285.1 uncultured Bacteroides sp.
TGATACTTGGGTATGTATTTTATACCCCTAGCATCACTTTATATCGTTTTCATGGGAACATCGGCACCAGTTCGAGTCCTTCGCTCTCCGCAAACCCAAACATCAGGTTCATGTTCTGCACTGCCTGTCCGGCCGCGCCTTTGACCAGATTGTCCAAAGCCCCCATCATAATAACCCTGCCCGTGCGCTCATCAATCACAAAGTTAATGTCCACGTAATTACTGCCTTCCACCCACTTTGTCTCCGGACATACGCTCTTTTCCAGGACACGGACAAATTTTTCCTTCTGATAATACTTATCATACACGGCCTTTATTTGCTCATAGGAGGGCAGACCCGCCTGTCCATCCGCATTCTTTACCGGCAAAAGTTTTGCGTAAGCCGTCACCAGGATGCCTCTGTTCATAGGCACCAGATGCGGTGTGAAATTCAGCACAATCTCTTTTCCCGCCGCATACCCCAGCTGTTCCTCAATCTCCGGTGTATGTCTGTGGCTCGCCACGCCGTAAGCTTTAATATTCTCATTCACCTCGCAGTAGAGATTCGGCACCTTCGCGCCCCGTCCCGCCCCGGAAGTACCGCTCTTGGCATCTATGATCAGTGTCTCTGTGTCGATCAATCCCTCTTTTACCAGCGGATAAGCTGTGAGAATGGAACAAGTGGTATAACAGCCCGGGTTGGCCACCAGACGAGCGCCTTTCACATCCTCCCTGTTGATCTCGCACAGCCCGTAGACCGCTTCTGCTATATACTGGGGCGACTTATGCTCGATGCCGTACCACTTTTCATAAGTAGAAACATCTTTGATGCGGAAGTCAGCGCTTAAATCCACCACCTTTACCTTAGAGAGAATATCCTCATTCATCATGGAAGCGCAAAAGCCCTGGGGCGTAGCCGTAAAGATCACATCCACCTGCTCTGCCAGTTCTTCCATATTATCATCCATGCACTTCGCGTCCACGATCTGAAACATATTCTGATACACCTGCGCATACTTCTGATCGATATAACTGCGCGATCCGTACCAGACTACCTCCACCTTGCTGTGGGCCTTAAGAATCCTCACCAGCTCACCGCCCGCATATCCTGTGGCCCCTATGATTCCTGCTTTTATCATATATTGTCCTGCTCCTTTCCCATTGGTACAGATTCCAATAAAACCATTACAAGTTTCTGCCATATCTTCAGTCCAACAGATATCCCGCCTTGTAGGAACATTCCAGATAACTGGGATTCTGATAATATACATCCGAGCGGAAATCCGATATTTTATCACTGATAAATGATGTAAAAATGCCGATCAATTCTTTAACTTCTTTGCCTGGTTCCGCACAGTCTTCAATCATAATGCTATATAATTTCCCAATATCCAGATAACTGGGAATTGCATATTTACATCCTGTGATGGTGTCAAAATCGCCTGTTTCAATGTGATATCGCTCTACTACTTCATCACACACCTGTTCAAAAGAAAGGCAATGGTTTACTTCCGCATCATGCAGCTGCTTTTCTATCCCATCTTTTCCTAACGCCGTCACGATAGAACCGCGTTTATTGTTCGTCTGACGGGCAATAAATTCAATTAAGGAACAAACATAAAAGAAATCATTCCTTTCTTTCTCTGTCATAAACAGGCTCACTCCTTTCATATCTCAGACAATCCAAGGCTGATAATGTATGAAAACTTATCTGATGCGTTGGATATCTAAATTCTGCTAACACCCAAAACTGTTTCCGGCTTATCCGCCCTGCGAGAAAATCATTTACATAGTTCCAAACCGTATCATTCGCCATTGGCCCTTCCACGATATCATACGAATGTGTTTCTCCTTTTCTGCACCTTGCAATAAATTCGAGCCACTCATCCGTCATAGAATCAAATTTCAGAACAGATAATTTATCATTTGGTTCATAGACATAATAATTGATGATCGGACTGCCCTCGCCACGATTTGCCCATCGAACAGCCTGCTCAAAATTATTTGTACAATAAAATCCCCACGAAAAATCTTTTGTATACTTCGTTTTTCTCACTTCCGGAAATTCTACTATTTCCTTACTTGCATGGTAGAGAACCATATCTATATTTCCTCCATTTCAACATCCACAAACCATTGGCAGAATATCAATGTTTCACTTCTTTCACGCTACTTTAATATATCATGCCGGAAACCACTTGACAATCACTACCGCTTTGTCTCCCCGCTGTCCTGTTCTTACCTGCCCTTTATCTCCCGCACTGTATAACTATACAATATAACTGCATAATATTCAATATATTTTTCTCTTTATGCATAAAATCCAATAATATTCATTAAAATATGCATAAATTTACACTTGCAATCTCAGTTATCTTGTTGTATATTGTTTTAAGGATA